>DAOWHR010000345.1 GCA_030641315.1 Anaerohalosphaeraceae bacterium
GATGGGATCGTTGATATGAATGACTTTGCCGTGTTCGCTTATCACTGGATGGATTAGTGTGAGGCGCTATCGACATCTGACGAGGATGTTTTTGGCCAGGGGGGTGTCTGGCATCAGCTTTTCGAGGTCCTTTATGAAACGCTGGCCGTCTGTCCAGTAGCCTGCGGTTGGTTTCAGGTTTGGGTGCTTTTCGATGAACCAGGCGTTGATCGAGTCCATCATAATTTCGCGGAGGTATTTGCTTGTCATCGAGGCCAGAGCAACCGGCAGGAAGCGGTCGTCGGCCTTTGTTGTGAAGTGGATGCGCATTGTTTTTTTGCCGTCGGTCATTTCATAGCTGCTGATCTTTTCTTCCTGCTTAATTATGGTCAGGCTCATTTCCGGGAACATTTTCAGCAGAGGTTGTGCGTACGCGATTCGGCCGCCTTGCCTGTCGACGATGATCTGGATCGTCTGGTCCGGATCGGCTGAAGTGAATACATGGCCGATAAGCTGGCAGATGGCAGTGAACAGGACGGTTGACTTATTCTTTACGGTTGCGACCATATTGTTGTAGTGGGCAACATCGAGGCATCTGCTTGCCAGTGAGATGATGTGCATGTTGTTTTCGGTCATTGTGTTTTTCAGTGCGGTTGCTGCAAGTCTGATGTCGTCGGGGGATGCGTCGAGCGAAAGATTGTGGAGGTTTTTGTGCCATGGATAGTCCGCCAGCCTTTGGGCGCAGTCGCCAGAGAGTGACTGGGCGAGCTGGAAAGCGTTGGTAGGGTGGGTGTTCAGGATGTTGAGGGTTGCCAGGACGGCTCTTCTAAGGTGGGTCGGGCCGGCCGATCTTGTGTATGCTTTTTTGCTGTCCGCGATGAGGAGCCGGCCTGCGAGGTTTTTTTTCTGTTTCGAGACGGCTTTTGTGAGCGTCTGCCAGAGGTCGGATTTTAAGTGTGAGTCCGGCATTGATATTGCGACGGATGAGACGGTCAGCGGTCCCAGCAGTGGGCCGTAACCTGCTTCGTCTATGCCAACGAGTATTGCCATTTGTAATACTATCCTAAATTTCCTTGTTTTTTATGCACGTTTTTCAAATATCAAATCCATAACCTGTTGTAATAGAAAAACCTGCCTCCAAATTATCTATTGCCCGACTTTTAGCCTTTTCATCTTTTTTAATCCGCGAAAATCAGCGTAATCCGCGGTTGCTTTATTTTTCAGTGGTTAAATATTCTTTTGTTTTTCTCTGTGTCCTCTGTGATCTCTGTGGCAAAAAAATCGGTTGCGGCTCAACCGCCCTAAGTTTTCCGATAATTATAATGATCCAGAGCCACTGCTGTGCGGTTGTTGAATATAAGCCTATAGATTACAAAATGCTGCCTGATAAAACAACTACAAAAGATTTGAATTTACCTATGACATTCATCCCATTGCTCTGATTTCCTTGATTATATTGAATACGCGTCGTCGAGACCTACTGGAAAATAATATAAGTCATTCAACGAATTCTCCTTGTACAGACTAACTTGTTTTGTATAATAGGGATTATCAATGGTTCAATATTAGTTATTCACCGTGAATGAAAGATGAAATCAAGAGGAATTAGTTTTAATTTCTATTATTGGGAGATTTTAGCATGGCACAGGTTACTTTCAAAACAAAAGCTGAACAACGGGCAAAGAAAGCTTCTGAATTTCCAGCTGAGTTTGGAAAGCTAAACTTGGAACATATTCGTAGTCATGTTGAAGATATTCTTAAACTGATCGGGCGGGATGGGATATTTCAAGAATATACTCTCCACGATATGACACACGTTGATGCAATGTTAGAATCACTTGATCAGTTAATTCCATCGGAAACAATTGAAATAATGACATCAGCGGACTGGTTACTGATTGTTCTTGCATGTTATTTCCATGATCTGGGATTACTTGTAACCAAAGATGAGTATAGTAAACGTGAAGGTAGTGACTTCCCTAGATTTCGCGACGAAGTGTTATTAGCTGGAGATATTGGGATTGATTACAAGGAAGCACTTTCCTATATGGATGATGAGGAACTTGAGAAATTTTACTATCAGGAATTTGTAAGACATCACCATGCAGAAAGGATTTACCATTGGATTAAGGGGCAGGCAAGTGATGAATTGGGAGCATGTCATGAAACGGTCGATGCGATAAATTCACTACTAGATGGCTTAGATGAAAAACTGAGAGATGATCTAGCACTGATCTGCCGAAGTCACCATCTCGATGATCTTGATCAAATTGATTCACTTTATGTTTTGAGAAGGGCTTATGGACAAGATGAAGATACACATGCCAATTTGCAATATGGCGCATTACTTCTTCGCACTGCTGATCTGCTTCAAATTCGCAAAAATAGAACACCTGCAGTCATGCTAAAGTTAATTGACCCAGCGAATCCAAAAAGTCAAAACGAATGGGCCAAACAAGCAAAAGTACGTGCCATACTTGCAGTTAAATCCGAGGCAGGAAAAGAGGGAGGCTGTGATACCATTGAAGTGCAAGCAGATTTTACTGAGGCGAGTGGTTTTTTTGGTCTTACTGCATACCTTCAATATGTAGAGCTTGAACTAAAACAGTCTTACGAATGGTGTAAGCAGGCAAATGCAAAGGGAGCAAAACATACTTTTCCATGGCGATATGTTAATGATGACCAGGTTGAGGCCAAAGGTTTTTTGCCGAAAAAATATGAGTTTATATTAGATCGCAAAAAAATTCTCGACCTTTTGACGGGGCATACTCTCTACAATGATGCAACAGTAGCTATTAGGGAAATACTTCAAAACAGTATTGATGCCGTGCGATTCCAGAAGCATCTTAAACCAGATGAAGCATTGGGCACTGTTCAAGTACATTGGAACTCCGAAACAAAGCAACTTGTGATTCGTGATACTGGTACGGGAATGACACAGTATACCATTGTCAAGAATTTTCTTAATGTAGGTGTTAGTTTTTATCAGCAAAAAAAATTCAAGGAAAAGTATCCTGATTTTTCATCGATCAGTAAGTTTGGAATTGGTGTTCTTAGCTATTTTATGATTTCAAATAATATTGAAGTTCTATCTGTGCATCCAGACGAAGAAATGGCACATAGAATAACATTACCTTCAGCAACACAACGATATTTGATCAAAACTGTACCAAAAGACGATGAGGATGTCAAGGCAATCGGACCTCATGGCACTCAAGTTACTCTTGTGATACGACCATCAGCTAAATTAACGGAAATCGAAAAGATTTTACGCTATTGGATTGTTCTGCCCAAATGTGAGATGACTTATATAGAAGATGACGAGGCACCTAAAAAGATTGGTTTTAACGATACGATAGAAGCATTGACTTATTATGTAGAACAAAGTCAAGATGATGCTTCAGTAAAGGAGGTAGTAGAGATAAAACGGTCTGAATCCGCAATGGGCATAGACCTTGCCTATGCGGTCCGGTTTTGGCGTTGGTTTAAAGTCTGGCATATATTAACCAGAAGAAAGTATAGAGTAAACTCATCAAAACGAGATGAGGATCTTTTGCTAGTTCCTCCGGGTGTTTGCGTAGAGGGCGTTCGAGTATCATCAAGACCACCTGGGTATAGCAATTTAGGTCCATGGGCATTAGCTAATCTGACTGGAGTAAATGCGCCGCGAACTAATGTTGTTAGATCGGATTTGGAGCAAAGTAAGGAACTCAAAGCAGTGCATTCGGAAGTGTATAAATTATTAGGAAATCAAATAACTAATGAATTTCAAAGAATTGTTACATCAGGTGGGGGAATTACTAAAGCCAGCACAGAAGCGAATTTTATGATTGATATATTAAGAAACGAATCAGTAGATAAAAAAAAGGTTGAAAACTGCATTGATTCATTACCAGTTTTCACAATTGAAGAAAGTTCAGGAAGGAAAACAGTTAGCCGAAAAGACTTACAACAGTATGAATCAGTGTGGACAGTTGACAGTTTGCTTGTTGATCGCTTAGATAGTTTGTGCGAAACGATGGATGTGAACCATTCATCTGCGGAAATTATTAGACTACTCACTCACAATGATAATCATGGAATTCACCTCCCACGTATTATCGGAAAAAGCAATGAGATTTTACATGATTTTGCGATTAAATCTGTATTAATTAATTTGGAAGATATGTCTATTTCATTAGAATGGAAAAAGAAGAATGATGGAATGTGGCGTGAGATACCTGAAAAAGTAATGCAAGAGATACGTGAGGAAATGCCATGGACGGATTCATTTGATTCAATTAAGATTGCTAGTTCTAGTCTAAAATGCAATAAACCTGATATCAATTGGATAGTCGTAAGAGGTATCATTTTATGTCTTGAGGATTGCCCCATAAGTATTCTGTGGAATACTTTTGCAGATAATGAAGATGCTGCTATAAGGTGGATTGCACACATGCTAAGCTACAAGAAAATCAAAGAAGGGCTCATCCCAAGGTTTCGTGAGGATTTAAGAGATGCTGGAAAGGACCCAAAAGATATTTTGCCAAAGATGATCGTTAGAGATGAAATGATATTTGATATAAAGTCAGTTCTAGAAAGAGGGCGGTTCATATATTAGATCGTTAAGAAAAAGAGAATTAGGTAGATGCAATTCCTTTTTTATCAACTATGATGAGTCTTTTTGATGTACGCTGCGTGAGTTTTTTATAGTTTCTTGACTTTTTTGGGGGTTGTTGGTAGTGTAGGTCATCGTTTTTTTGGTTATTTAATCCATAATTTCATAACGGAGTTTTATTTTGCGAGTACTGTCGGGTATCCAGCCTTCTGGTAAGCTTCATATTGGTAATTATTTTGGTGCTATGCGTCAACATCTGCAATTGCAGGCTGAAAATGATGGTTTTTACTTTATTGCTGACTATCATGCGTTGACCAATACGCCTGACAAGGACGAGTTTCGGCAGTGCTGCCTTGATGTTACGATGGACTATATCGCGCTTGGGCTGGATGTTGAGAAGACTGTGTTCTGGCGTCAGTCGGATGTGCCCGAGGTTACCGAGCTTGCGTGGATACTGTCCTGTGTGACGCCGATGGGGCTATTGCAGCGTTGCACATCGTATAAGGATAAGGTTGCGCAGGGTCTGTCGCCGAATCACGGGCTGTTTGCTTACCCGGTTTTGCAGGCCGCTGACATATTGATATATGACAGTGAGCTTGTGCCTGTCGGTGCCGATCAGAAGCAGCATATCGAGGTTACGCGGGATATCGCAGGGCGGTTCAATAATGTCTATGGCGAGACGCTTGTATTGCCCAAGGATCATATCCTGGATTCGGTCGCGGTCGTGCCTGGGATTGATGGTCGCAAGATGAGCAAGAGTTACGACAATACGATCGAGATATTTGAGCCGGAGAACAAGGTCAAGAAGAAGGTTATGCGGATCCAGACGGATTCGACGCCTGTGGAGGATCCCAAGGATCCGGATACTTGTAATATATTCGCTCTTTTGAGGCTGGCTGCGAGCAAAGATGAGGTTGCTGAGTGGGCCGATAAGTATCGCAGGGGCGGCATCGGGTATGGAACCGTCAAGAAGCGTGTGGTGGAGTTATTGCACGATTATTTTCGGCCTTACCGGGATCGGCGGGCCGAGTTGGAGGGCGATCTTGATTATGTGCATGGAGTTTTGGAGAATGGTGCGAAGCGTGCGCGTGCGGTTGCGCGTGTTACAATAGACAGGGTTCGAGAAGCCGTTGGGCTGGGAGGTTAATCATGAGTGGCGGATTAGTAACAGTTGGTGAGTTTGGGGATCAGTTGCAGGCTGAGCTTTTTCAGGTGCGGCTTGAACAGGAGGGGATCAAGGCGGTGGTGGTTGGTGCTTCTTTGCTTGCGGAGATGCCTTATGCGGGGATGCCTCATATTGATGTTCAGGTGCGCAAGGAGGATGAGGAGAAGACTAAGGCAATACTTGAAATGTATCTCGATGAGTGCGACGCTAACGCGGGCGAGGATATCGGCGATGAGGATGAGGACGATGATGAAGTTGCTGATGCGGGCGACGATGCTGTTCAGGGCGGTCAGTGATGGCAGGGTATCGGGTTGATCTTGATGTTTTCGCCGGGCCGCTTGACCTGCTGTTGTACCTTGTGCGTAAGGATGAGGTGGATATTTATGATATTCCGCTTGCACGCGTAACCGAGCAGTATGTGCGGTATGTTGAGATGCTGCGGATGTTCGATATCGATCTTGCCGGTGATTTTCTGGTTATGGCAGCGACGCTGATGGAGATCAAGTCGGTAATGCTGCTGCCAAAGGTCGAGGCCGAGGATGGCGAGGATGGCTCGGCGATGGATCCGCGAAGCGAACTGGTAAGGCAGCTTCTGGAGTATAAGAAGTTCAAGGACGCCGCGAATCTGCTGGGCAGTTCGGCTAGTGAGCGGAAGATGCGGTATACGAGGCCCGATACGGTTCTCGCTGGCTTGAAGCATGATGCTGAGCCGGAGGTCGATCTTGATGAGGTCGGGATCTGGAACCTGCTTGAAGCGTTCGATAAGATCATGCAGGCGACGGGGCAGTATGCGGACTTCAGCATTATCAAGGACGATACGCCGATCGATCTTTATCAGATCGAGATACTGCATCGGTTGCAGAGTGACGGGATGTTGACGTTTGAGTGTATCTTTGAGGGGCGAAAGAGCAAGGCCGTGATGGTGGGGCTGCTTTTGGCGACGCTGGAGTTGATGAAGAACCAGTTGGTCTGGCTCGAGCAGGCCGAAGGGTCGGAGCAGATGTATGTTAAGGCGACGACGGATGTGCCGGCTGAGCAGGCGGTGCAGGACGCGATCTATCGCAATGAGATCGAGCAGGAGGAAGCTGCAACTTCGGCAAAGGACGTGGTCGTTGAGGGCGACAGTGATGAGGATGTTTTGGAAGATTTTGCAGGGTATGAGGAGGACGAGGATACGCTGAGCATTTTTGAAGTTGACGAGGGCGGCGGGGCGGACCTGCCGATACCGATAGAGGAATTGCCTGCGGAGAAAAAATCGCAGAGATCGCCGGACGAGGCGGTCGTCGACGGCGGCGAAGTTGAGTTGTTATAGCCACGGGGTAGGAATTAAAAATAGTTATTTGTGATTTGACAGCCATCGGGGCGGCTTGTAAAATTGCGTTGAAATGATAATACTCCAATGCGGGTTTTTGCATAAAATGAAAGGGATTACATATGTCAGAAAATGTTGTTGCACTGACGGACAGTACGTTTGATGAGACGGTATCGGGGTCGGATGTGCCGGTTCTGGTTGATTTTTGGGCACCGTGGTGCGGGCCTTGTAAGATGTTGTCGCCTATGATCGATGAGCTTGCCGGCGAATATGCGGGCAAGGCAAAGATTTGTAAGGTTAATACCGATGAGGACCGCGAAGCAGCGGTTGAGTACGCTATTAACGCAATCCCTACGATCATACTGTTCAAGGACGGTCAGATCGCCAAGAAATGGGTTGGGATGACGACAAAGAAGGATATTGTTGCTGAGCTTGACGCTTTGCTCTAAGCAGGCAGCGTATTATGTGAATTTCCAAGGGATGCGGCGACCGTCGCGTCCCTTTTTTTATGGGGAGATATTTTCATAAAACATCGACTTATTTTGCTAATTCAAGCCAATAGAGTGCAATAGTTGACAGTTGGCTGTAAATATAATTTAGAAAAATTTCTTTTTATATTGACATGTGACTACGGGTGTAGTATTTAAGACTACGGATGTAGTTTTTGCAGGGCATATTTAAAGGAAATTACAATGACTGATAAAGCACAAACGCTGGGGCAACTTGAACTGGAAGTTTTGAAAATCGTCTGGGACAAGCAGGGCTGTACGGTCCCGGAAGCGGCAGAAGTGTTAGCGATGCAAAAAGGTTATGCCCGCACCACAATTCTGACCGTGATACAGCGACTATACAAAAAAGACTTCCTTAAACGGAAGAAAGAAGGCGGAGTTTTTCACTATTACCCGACTCAGAAAAAAACTACAGTCCTTGGAAATCTGACCAAACAGTTTGTCCAGAATATATTCGAAGGTTCTCATACCAGTCTTGTTCAGCATATGACCGAGGCTGATGTATCAACTGAAGAACTGACGAAGATACGAAAGATCATTGACAAAGCCATCGCAGCCGAAGGAGATAAAAAATGACAACCGTTTTTGAATTTCTAAGATCAAACATCGCCGCTGATCTTTCCATCGCCTTGCTGCATTCATTGTGGCAGGGTGTAGTCCTTACATTGATCCTGTCTTTGGTACTGAAAAGCATTCCAGGCAACAGGAGCCAATGGCGTTATCGATTGAGTATCGTTTCGCTGCTGGCCATCGTGCTGTGCTGGTTGGGAACCTTTTCGGCCCTTCAATACAAACCGACTGGTGATCCTGAAAATCAGGCTGCGGCTTCAAAAGCAATAGCAAACACCGGCAGTACGTCAACCACTGACAATGATGAAACTATCGCAGTACTCAAAACGGTCTATCAGCCATCGAACAGCACAACCGACCCTGAAACTGAACATCTGGGTTTCGGATGGTTTATTGTCATATGGTCAGCCGGTGTTCTTGCAATGCTGGGGCGAATGTTTGCGGCACTTGCAGGGACTGCCAAACTTAAACGTAGCGCGGTGGACATTACCGATAACGCACTGGTAGAGCTATTTGAAAATCTTTGCGTCCGAATGAAAATCACTCAAAAGATTCGATTCGCCTCCAGTGAAACACTGAGGATTCCAGGCGTTCTCGGTTTTTGGCGCCCCGTTCTTTTGATTCCGGTTTCCATCTTGAGCGAAGTTCCAGCCGAATATCTGGAGGCGATCATTGCCCATGAACTGGCTAACATTAAGCGGTATGACTACCTGATAAATTTCTGCCAGATGCTGGTTGAAGCGATTTTCTTTTTCAATCCGGCTGTATGGTGGATCAGCCGACAGATACGCATTGAACGAGAAGCCTGCTGTGACATCGCAGGCATCGCCAGTACCGGCAGACGCCTCGGATATGCTCAGGTATTGCTTGACCAGATTTCACGAACTGCGATGGATGTGAGGCCAGCGATGACCGCAGCTATGACGGGATTCAGCGATAATAAAGGTACATCCTCACAAGAACGAGTTAAACGCATTATCCACCCACAGCACAAACCGCACATGAAGATCAGTTGGGTTAAACTGATGCTTTTGACCGGCATCGCAGGGTGCATCATGCTCGGTCTGTGGAAAACAGCAGATATGACCATAGCAATGGCCGCTAAAATTATGACACCTCAAGAGCGTGTCGAAAAGATGGCGGAGCTGGAAAAATCTTATGGAATACCTGCTCATGATCCAGAATATACAGGAGTAGTTTCCGAGGAAGATAAAGTTACCATCAGCGGAACTGTCAGATCGTGGGATGGGAGAAAGCTCGGCGGTTATCTCCATATGACCATACATACTGATAGTGATGTCGCAAGCGGAAACTATTCTATTTCGCAGGGTTCTGACAAGGAATTACCAGGTGAAAATATCAGCACATTTTCGGAGCGGTGCAGTTATGGCACGGTCTTTATTTCGGCATATCTGCCGGGCTATGCCCCTGAATTTGTCGGGCCTTTTAAGCTGGGGCCGGGCGAGACGAAGGATGATATAGAGTTGCTATTCAATGAGGGAAGTTCGGCAACGATTCTGGTCATAGACGAAGATACACGAGAGCCGATCGCAGATGTCAGTCTTATTGGCGGGTATGTTTTTCGAGCGAGCGGGTATTCTCATACGATCAATCTGAAAACGGACGAAAAGGGTGTTGCGGTTGTTGAAGACGCAGGGGATGTTAATGTTACTTTGACGGCGCGGGTAGCGGGTTATCAGCAGAAGCGTTTTGAGGGTTTAATGCTGCAGGATGATGGCGGCCCGGTGCTTGAAATAAAGCGAGCCGAGGCGGTGGAAGGTGTTGTTGTATCAGGAGCTACAGGTCAGCATGTAGCCAACGCTGTCGTTCGGACCCAGATGGCTATGGGGAAGAATCAGATGAGTTGGGGGAGAGATAGGGGTAAGGTGATTGCAACAAGCGATGAGCATGGGCGTTTTGTTCTCGATCAGCTTGCGGACGATACAACGTATAAGTTCAGCGTTAAAGCGGACGGCTATGCTTATGCGTTTACCGATGTGATTTCCGCCGGGCAGGGAGATATTGAGGTACGGCTGATCGATGAAATCGTTATCAAGGGGCGTGTGGAAGGGCCTGTCGATAAACTTCCGATAAAGGACGGAAAGTCTTATGTTCCTTACAAGGGTGTATTTCGTTGGGAAAATCGCAGTAATGTGGAGATGACACAGAGTGCGTTTGTTCGTTTTGAGGGTGAAGAAGTTTTGTTCTATCTGACTGATATGTGGGGTACCAAAGTTAATGTTGGTTTAGATCATTGGCGTAAGAGTATACTGCTTGATGAGTCGCTGCCGGACGAGATCGTACTGGATTTGAATGAACCTGTGAACGATGATGGTATCGAATATCACAAGCGTCAACTTGTTCTTGAGTTTGAGGTGCCCAAAGGCCTTCCGCTGCCAACAGGGAACATCCGTTTGAATTATATGGCCCCAAAGCATTCAAGGACGACTTACAAAGGAAAACTCGTTGAGATCATTGACGGCAGGGCGGAAGCTGAGATTGTCGCCCCAGGGAAAATTGCATACAAAGTTGCCGATACGATAGGGTACTGGTTCAAGGGAACATCTGAGGTGAAAGTAGATGAGGGCACGGAACCGCTTGTCATTAGGGTTGCGGTTATTCCGGCTGGGATGATCTTTGGGCAGGTCTATGAAGCAGACAAAACACCTGCAAGCAATACGATGGTCGGTTATAATATTGTTACAAGCTCGCCGTTGTTAGATAAGGATACACACTTTCTAGGTGTCGATGGAAAAAACAGTTCGAGTCAAAGTGAAATGGAAACCAAATACAGCATCGATCCTCTGCCGCTGGGAGGTGTATATCGGATCATTGCCCATCGCAAAGACAGCTATGCCGTGAGCGAGAGAATTGAACTGACGGAGGAAAATCCCATCCGTGAGATCAATTTAACGTTCTCTGAAGGCGTTACGGTCTCCGGTCAGATTTTAACACCTGACGGCGGTCCGGCTGGTTCGATACAATGCAATTTGAGTTTTGATGTTGCTGACGGACACGGTTTTGGAACACAGGACCGCTACACAGATTCGCAAGGTAGATTTAAGTTTGAACACGTCAACCCTGATGCCGCTGGAAAATATCGCATTGAGATAAAGAATGACAGGGACTATCGACCTGTTCAGATTAAACTGAAGAAGAAATATCTGGTAAAACCGTTTGAGGTCATACTTGAGCAAGGGGCAATAGCTAGAGGTCAGATCGTCGATAAAAAAACGGGATGGCCGATACCATCGGTCGAAGTTCGGGCTTACTATCATTTTTACAACAAGGACAACTCTGTTTATGAACTGGTTCTCGCTGAAGCCAAAACAGACAAAAACGGGCAATTTCGCTTCAGCAATATGAAGCAGGATAGAGAATATGTTCTCATAGCTACCGGTTGTAAAGATAATGATCCGATTATTATCGCAGGACGAGCAGAGAATCAAGTTTTTGAGGTTGAGATTTACGAATGGAGCCAACTTAAACCAAGAAAGCCAGATGAAGCAGATTGAAATAAGTTGATTATATAATAGAGGCGGGGGGGGGATTCAAAATGAATCAGGCATCCTCATAATTCCAGAAAAATTGTTTTTCTTGACAGTTTGGGTTAGGTTTGTTATAATTATGCTGTGTTCTCGGGATTTTATGATTTCGGGGGCGAATGGTATCGACCGGATAGGTAGACGGTCAGATCGCATGTCCAGGATGTCGGTAGGCCTGGTTAATCATCCGGCAACTTAACTTAATTGGCAACTCACAGTTGCGCATGGCAGCCTAATAAGGCTAGCCCGTTCTGATGGATTAGTTCCTGCGGGTCTATCAAGAACGTCACTTAGCGGGATAGCTTGTGCGGGTGTTTGTGACGCACGAGCGAAATTGATCGCAGACTAGCAAGGGCAGTACCCTGTCGTTTGGGGATTGTCTGAGCGAAATTTAAATAAGCGACTAAACATGTAGAAGTCTGATCTGAAATATCACGGGACGGGGGTTCGAATCCCCCCGCCTCCAGTGGAGTTAAGTCCTTATTGAGCAAGGACTTAATTTTCTGGAAATGCTCTACTACATTTAATGAAGATCAGTTCAGAGATCATCTCGGCAAGATGGTTCGCAGCACCGTTGAGTGAGACTCTCAACGACATGCTTGACACTACCAACTTGATTGTAAAAAGCTCAACGAAGTGGAATAATATACTCACAAAACAGAAATCTGCAAAGAAAAAAACGGTATTCAAAGCAAAAAAACCTGTTACCAACCCTCTAATGCATTATTAAACAGTTTTTCGGGCGAAATTCCTGCTTTGCCTGACGTTTTCATTTCATTGAGACCGTCCAGACACAGGCTGGACCATGTTTCCAGTGAGTCACGAACTTCATCAAGCTCGCCAGGCGTCATAACACCTATCTGGGTAATCATTTGCTCACGTTTATTTACATCCGGTGAGTCCAATTCCCAGAGATGAACAACTCCAAGATGAACCTGGCCGACTTCGTTGCTGTCATCATTCAATAAACCTATGATTGTCTCAGTATGGCTGGTTTTAATCTCGACCTCTTCTTCGATTTCACGTTCGACAGCACTCAAATACATTTTGTGAAGTCCGAACAGGGGTACTTCGTCATCGACCGGGTTGATATGACCGCCGATACCGATCGATCTGTTGCCGACAAGCCGTTTTTCGCCTGCCCGCTTACCGCGAACATAATTTAGCAGTTTGCCCTCATAGCTAAGCAAAACATACGGTATCAGTTGTTTATAAGTCGGATCGTTTTCCGCTTCGCTTCTGGGCATAAATTTTAATGCGCCAGGGGCAAAAATCTTGCTGATATATCGCTCAATATCGAGGTTCAGACCGTGGAATATCCCTTCATCCTCAATGATCTTTCGCTCGACAACTAATACCTGTTCTTCTTTGGCCATCCTGAATGTTCCCTTTTCTGATTTAATGATTGTTGCCCGCCATAATACCTGATAGCCGTATCAGCGTCAAGGATCAACCGATTTTGCTAGAATCTGTCCTTACGCTTACGAAGTTCGCAGAACACTGACGATGCGTCTGCATTGGCCATAGACAGGGCGGTTCGAACCTCATCGCTGCCTGCCCGCAGAAAAATATTATTAGCATTTTCCCATCCAATGGTGGAAGGCAAAGATGGCTTGGTACTGTCAGGCAGGGCGGTTGAAAGTATACTCCCGGCGAACCGGATATTTTCAGCCGTATAATCATGTCCCGGGTAGACTTTCACATCGTCGGCAAGGGTACTAAGTTTGTTTAGCGATTTCCACATCTGATCGGCACTGCCTTCAAACAATCTGCCGCACCCGCCGATGAACATTGTGTCGCCGGTAAACAACGAATCGGAATCGATCAGGTAACACACCGAACTGGAAGTGTGCCCAGGTGCGGCAATGGTTTTGATCCTTGCACTGCCAATAGCCATGATCTCACTGTCGCTAACGACCCTGTCCAGTAAAGCGATTCTGTTCGGATCACTGCCGATTATCTCGCAGCCGGTTGTTCGCTTAAGCTCCTCAAGCCCGGTGATATGGTCCCAGTGATGATGTGTGAGCAGAATCGCCTTTAGTTGAAGTGATCTTTCTTTGACTGACCGTAAGATCGCCCCGGCATCACCGGCGTCGATAGCGATAACATTATTTTCACCGCAGGGATACAGGTAAATGTAGTTGTCGCCCATCGCTTCGATAACGGTTACAGTATTCATTCTTCCGGCTCGCTTTTTTTGTCCTGTGCCTTTTCAATTCGCCGCCGTTGGAAAAATGCTGACAGTTGGCTGCTGCACTGGTCGCTGAGAACTCCACGAGTTACATCAATTATATGGTTAAGCCTTTCGTCTTCGACAATATTGTAGATACTCCCGCACGAACCGGTTTTTGGATCGCTGCACCCGAAGACAAGCCTGTCCATCCGCGCCAGCACCAATGCGCCCGCGCACATCGGGCAAGGTTCCAGCGTTACATATATCGTGCATCCATGCAGCCGCCACGTACCAAGAGCCTCAGCGGCCTGTGTAAGCGCGATTATCTCGGCATGTGCCGTCGGGTCGTTAAGCTGTTCACGTTCGTTGTACGCTTTTGCGATAACCCTGCCTTGATGAACGATGATGCAGCCGATAGGAACATCGCCGTTCTCCTCAGCGATCCCCGCCTGATCCATCGCCTGGAACATGTACCGCTCATCCATCTCAATATCCGCGTTCAATCGTGATAAATTCTCACTAACCATGCATTACCTTTTCGTTAAATTAGGGTGTCACGGCATTTTACCGCGAAACCCTTTTTCGTCAAAGTAATTTCTATTCTTGTTTATCGGCGAACCATTTATAGAACGCCGGTATCACGAATAGTGTTAAAAGCGTCGAAGAGGTCAGGCCGAAGATAACCACCGTTGCCAGCGGCCTTTGTACTTCGGCGCCTATCCCTTTAGAGAGCAGCAGCGGCATCAACCCAAGTACAGTTGTGATAGACGTTATCAAAACGGGCCTGAACCGCTGATGACAGCCCTCGATAACCGCTTTGTGAATATCCATGCCCTTTTTATAAAGCTGATTGATGCACGTTACGAGTACCATGCTGTCCTGTATCGCGATGCCGAACAGCGCGATAAATCCTACCGCGGCGGGCACTGAGAGATATTCTTTCATTATGAATAGTCCGAATACTCCGCCGATAAGCCCAAGCGGGATGTTCAGCATGACAAGCAGCGCGTTCTTCGATGACCCGAACGCCAGAAACAGCATCAAAAAGATCAGAAAGATAACCACCGGAATAATCATCGTCAGTCTCGTCATCGCTCTGACCTGATTTTCAAACTGTCCGCCAAACTCGATATAATACCCGTCAGGCAGTTCGATCTTCTCCTCGATTCGTTCACGAATATCACCGATCACACCGCCAAGGTCCCTGCCCCTGACATTAGCCTGAATGATCCAGCGTCTCTGGTTGTTTTCCCGGTTGATCTGTATGGGGCCTACGGATTGTTTGACCTCAGCGATCTGCTCGATAGGAACCCTTGTCCCGTCCGATGTTGTTACCAGCAGTGACCGGATCTGTTCGATGTCGCTGCGGTACTGCTCTTGATATCTCACCTGTATTCCGTATCGCCTGGTGTTAAGATAAATATTATCGATCACCTTGCCGCCAACCGCGGTTTCGACAAGTTCAAGTATTTCGCTGACGTTGACACCGTATCTCGCGCACGCTTTCCTGTCTGCGATAACCTGTATCTGCGGCTGACCGAAACTTTGCTCCAGAGATATATCGACAAGCCCTTCGATGTTGTCTATGGAATTTCGTATCTCGGTCGCTTTTTTCTGGAGAACACTCAGATCCTCTCCATAAACCTTGATCGCGATCTGAGCCTTAACCCCGCTAAGCAGCTCATCGAAAGCGTTCTGTATCGGCTGTGTGAAGTTAAGCTGAACGCCGGGATACTTCGTCAGTTTGTGTTCCAGCGATTTGATCAATTCTGCCTTGTTTGCAAAGTCCTTCCATGTTTTTTGCGGATTCAGTTCGATATGTATTTCAGCATAGTTGACCGGATGCGGATGGCTGCCGGCCTCGGGTCTGCCGATCCGTGAAACAACTTCTTCCACCTGACCGTACTTGATGATCTCGGATTCCAGCTTCTGCACCGTATCGACTGCCTTATCAAGCGAGATAGACGGTGCCATCGTTACCCCGATCAGGATTGAACCTTCTTCAAGTATCGGGATAAACCCCGTACCAAGCCTCGGCAACATCACAACGCTGCCAACTGCCATCGCGATAACAAGAAGCAGGATAACCGCCGGCCTTTTTACCGCGAAGTACAACAGAGGATCATGCAATTTGCGCAGCCATACGAACACGATAAAGTCCTTGTGCTCGCCCGCGTGCAGTAGGTAACTGCAAAGCGGCGGAACGATAATTATCGCGAAGACCAGAGAGCCTAACAAAGCGAAACAAAGCGTGTATGACATTGGGATAAACATCTTCCCTTCAACGCCTTCAAGTGTCAGGATCGGGATAAAAACGATCACTACGATAAGCAGCGCAAAGATGATCGGTTTGGCTACTTCAAGAGCTGCATCCAGGATGATATCCGTTCGGCTTCGAACATCGTCTTTTATCTTTATGTTCAGGTGCCGGTAAATATTCTCGACCATAACGATCGCACCGTCAACGAGCATACCCATCGCGATAGCTATCCCGCCAAGCGACATCAGGTTAGCCGATATATCTGCCTGATGCATCAGGATGATCGAAACGAAAATGCTGAACGGCAGAGCAATAACCACGATCACAGCTGTTCTGATATTGCCCAGGAACAAAAACAGTACTATTGCTGCAAGGATCGCTCCCTGCAATAATGCCAGTTTGACGGTCCATGTTGCTTTTTGCACAAGTTCCTGCTGTTCGTAATACGGCACGAGCTTCACCCCTTTTGGGAGAGACTTTTGAACGTCGGGAACTTTTTCGTACAGTGCTTCGATAACCTTTGACGTGTTCTGACCGTACAGTTGAAGCACCATACCAGATACAACTTCCTGCTCGCCGTTTCTCGAAACCACACCCCTGCGTATCTCTTTGCCGAATTCGACGTCAGCGACATCCGCGATACGTATCGGTGTCCCGTCGATCGCTTTGATAGTTATGTTTTCGATGTCTTCGATCGTCCTTAGAAGGCCGATCCCTCGAACCAGACTCTCTTCCTGGCCGGTAACAATATATTGGCCCCCGACGTTGCCGTTGTTTTCGTTTACAGCTTCAACAACATCATGGATCGACAGCTGATACTGAAGAAGGGCGTTCGGGTTGATGTTTATCTGATACTGCAATACATAACCGCCGATAGAAAGAATATCAGTCACACCCGGCACGGTTTGCAGCTGATACTTAACAACCCAGTCATTGATGTCACGAAGATAGGTTGCCGAGTCTTTGCCTTCCGTATCGACTCCTTCGTCTATGGTCAGGTAGTAGATGAATATCTGACCAAGACCAGTCGAAATTGGTCCCATCTTCGGCTTGTCCGGCAGATCAGGCAGTTGTGCAGCCGCCTCGTTAAGACGCTCACCCACAACCTGCCTGGCAAAATACATATCTACATCGTCGTCGAAATAAACATAAACAACGCTCATCCCGAACGCGGATGTTGACTTTATCTGCTTTACTCCGGGCAGACCGTTCATCACCGATTCGACCGGAAAGGTTATAAGCCTTTCAACTTCCTCAGGAGCCATCCCGTCAGCGTCCGTAAAGATCGGGACCATCACAGGCGAAACATCGGGAAAAGCATCGACTGGCAGCTGCGAATATTTATATATCCCCAGCGTGGTAACGAACAATAACAACAGAATCGCCAGCGACCTGTATCTTAGTGAGATATTTATTAATTTTGTGTGCATTGAGACATTCTCCTTCTAGTGGCCATGGCCTGCGTGGCTGTCGAGTGTACTTGTTACGACCTTGGCTTTAAGGTCAAACGCTCCATGAGTGACGTATTCTTCGCCCTTTTCCAGCCCGGCTGTGATCTCTGCATGTGTCGAATCGCTTCTGCCGACCGTAACAAAGCGAGGTTCATATCCGTCGCTATCCTTGATGAAAACACATTTCCTGTTTTCCATCGTCTGTACAGCGTCTTTGGCGACAACAACAGATGCGGTGTAAGACTTCCCGTCGATCTCAGCGGTAACGAATGAACCGGGCCTGAACATCCCTGACTTGTTGTCCAGTATGATCCGTGCTGTTGCCGTCCTGGTCTTAACATCAAGAAGCGGGCTGACAAAACTGATCTCGGCCTTACCGGTTAGATCGCCAAGACTGATCGTAACAGCCTGACCTTTGCTGACCGTGAACATGTCTTTCGCGAATATGTCAAGGTCTATCCATACAGTATTCATATCAGCGATTGTAAACGCCGCTGAATCCTCACCAAGCCTTTCGCCAATAGTTATATGTTTGTCGATAACGATCCCGTCAAAAGGCGCACGCAGCGGATACCATCCCAGTTTTGTAAAATCCGCTTTGGCGTCTTTAGCAAGCTTCGCCAGTTCCGCCTTTTTTTTGCAATCTTCGCAGTTCGGGTCAGAACACTCCACTTTCTGCTCTCCATCTTCAGTTTGATTTTGACCGAGACCGGCCAACACAGCGATATCCTCTTCTCGCAGACCAAGCACATACAATGTTCGCTCAGCGCCTTTAAGCAGAATTTCCTGGCTGTTTTGATCCCTCTGAGCTTCCATCAGAGCCTGTTTAACCTCAAAAGTTGTAGTGTCCAGAAACGCCACAAATTCAGCCTCTGTCTTTTTCAGAAGATTTTCTGTTTTCAATAATTCTTCTCTGCTTGTGATCTTTTCATCGAAGAGAGACTTCTCTCGTTCGTACGCTGATTTGGCAAGTACATACTCCGCGTATGCTTTGACCAGAATGCTTCTGTTGAGTCCCATTTCCATACCGTCTATCTTTCGCAGTTCGTCTAATGCAGGCCGCTTCTTAAGCATCTCGATCAGCTCCAGGCTGTTGTCATGTATTAGCTGTGCACGAGGCAGAAGCATCGCGCAGCAGCCGATCTCAGCCATGATTTCCAGGTACTCTATCTTCGCCTGCCCAAGTTCACTGCTTTCGATCCACGCAAGGATTTCATCCTTCGCCACTTTGTCGCCGATACTCTTATTCACTTTGCGAACGATCCCGGAAGTCAACGGAACTATGTGAGCAAGATTATCCTCGTTCAATCGTATCTGACCTGTCAGCCGGATCGCAGATCGCATTTGTCCAACACCTGCCTTTGCCGTCTTGATCCCGATCAACTCTTCGGTCTCAGCGTCAAGTTGAATAGCTTCATCGCCGTGCCCGTCATCAACCGACGCCGTTTCGCCAGCATGAGCTGCATGATCGTGTCCGTCACACTCTGCTTCGTCCGCATGGGCAGCATGATCGTGTCCGTCATCTACTGCCTCTGCATCATCAGCATGAGAAGCATGATCGTGGCCTTCATGTTCATCGGCTGCTTCTTTTCCATCTGTTGCGCAGCTGGCACAGTCGCATTCCGCTTCCTCAGCTTCGCCTAAGTGGTCATGCTCGTCTCCTGCATGGTCATCATCATGTTTTTCAGCTTCTTTGGAATGAGCAGCGTGGTCATGGTCTTCTTCAGCGAAAAGAAAGTTTCTGCCAGTATAGAAAGCCAAAACAATTACCGCCGCCGTCAGTATGATTATTCTTTGATATTTATTCATAAATATGTCCTCGTATTCTTTAGTTTGTAATATCTTCAAGTTTTTGACCGGTCAACCGCTCGATCTCGGTTTTAGTAATGTGATATTCCGCAAGAGCGTCGATGTACTCGTCCTTTGATTCAAAGTAAGTCCTCTGCGAATCCAGAAGTCCCAGGTAGTCCATCCTGCCCTGAGCGTATGACTTTTTCGAGCGAGCCAATATTTCCTCGGACGCCTTTAATATTTTCTCACGTATGATCGTTGCCTTCTCGTGCGAATTGGCAAGCTCGGCATAAAGCTTGTTCAGCCGGTTCCAGGCGTTCAGATACGCCGCCCGTTCCTGTTCCTTTGCCTTGCTCAGGTTCTCGATCGCCTCAAGCCTTGCTCCCTGATACCGGTTGGCAATTGGCAACGGGATCGACAGCCCGATCACGAAAGAGCTGTTATCGCTGCCGTTGCTGTGCTTAATGCCGCCCTTTATCGTAAAGTCCGGCGTTGCTTGAGACTTTGCCAGTTTCGTCATGGTTTGTCTTTTCTGTATCTCAACGATCCATCGCCGAACATCCGGATTATTTTGCAGCATATTCTGCATCGCTTCCAACTCAGGAATATCGCCAAGCTGCTCCAGGTCACCGGCAGCGTGCGTAAACACTGGCTTGGAATTTGCCCAGAACATAGACAAATTCTGCCGTTTTAAATCGTAAAACTTAACGATTTCGTTATGTTGAATTTCCCCCTTGGCCAGCGACACCTTCGCCTTTAGCAGTTCCAGCGGAGAATCTCTTCCTGCTTCGACACGCCTGTCGACCGTGTCAGCGATCTCTTTCCAGTTGGCGACTAACTCCTCGGAAAGCTCCTTCTTTCGCTGGATAAACAGAAGCTCGATATACGCCTTTGTAACCTCAGAAAAAACATCAAGTTTCTTCGCCTGATAGTCCCATTGGGCAATCGCCGAATTAAAAGCGGCGGCTCTTTCTCTGTTTTCGAACTTGCCTGCCGTTTCAACAAGCTGAAACAGTTGGATTGTCGTCTCCGCTTCGTCAAAACCTTTCGAATCGCCGGACCCGCCAAAGTCTTCAAATTCGATGTTGAGTTTGGGATTGGGCCGAAGTCCTGTCTGCAATTGACGCGCCTGGGCCGCTCGTATCTCATAGGAAAATATCTTAAGCTCCGGATTATTCATCAGCGTAAGCCGGATCGCCTCTCGAAGTGTAAGTTCTCCCGCCGCCTCGGACATACCATCCTGCCCGTCAAACGCGTCGGCGTATCTCCCTTCAAGCGAAGCCGAAAAAGGATTATCGTCTGTCAGCTTTGCCCCTTCAAAACGCTTGACTTCTCTCTGCTCGGCGCACCCGGATGCAATGCAACCCAGTACTATAATAAATGTGATAAGTGATCGATACATATTGCGTCCTCTAAAAACCTGTCTTCGCATATACGAACTGTGCCCGTAAATGCGGAATCTCTGTGAAAACAAGACAATCGGTTAGGAGGACGCTGTCAGATCAGAAGTACAATGACCTTGAGATGTGTGAAAAATGCAAAGCTCTGTTCGTGTGCAAAAACGTGACTTAAACATGGAACATTATTACAATGATCGACCGTTACAGTTGCACAGAATTGTTCGGTGCTGAAAGGCAGACGGGTCTGATCAGACTCAAGAGCATCATTGCCCAAAGGCAGATCGATGCACGGATGGCAAGTCTCTGCCAGAATTTCCCCGTAATGTTCCCCGCCTGAATGACCTTCATGGTGCTCATGGCCGTGTTCATGCCCGCAGTGGTCGTGAAACGCAGTCTCGATAGCAGTATGCCCATTGACGCCATAGCAAAGCACCTGCCCATAGCTCGCACAGGCAGTAGTACCCATAAGGATCAAATAAATCATATTTCTAAACAACGAGATCATTCTGACATCATATCATATCGATGATTTTAAATCAATCTTCTTTTGTTCCAAATGCCTGCCGTATTGTCTGGATATACGCCTAAATATCC
>DAOWHR010000172.1 GCA_030641315.1 Anaerohalosphaeraceae bacterium
ATATATCGCCCGTTGGGATAATCCTCACACGGGCACTTCCAGTGTTGCCCATATTAACATAATACCTGCGGTTACCGCAATCAATATTGCTTCACTTTCACTGATTTATTGCACATTGACGGCCAATGCGTTATCATCAGACATGCGGCAGCTTAATAGTCTGCATATACTGTAACAATATAAGGATCGTTGTTATGAAAAAGACATTCGCCCTGCTTATTACCCTGGTACTAATTCTCTCCGGGCTTTCACCTGCAAAAGGCTCATCAAATCCAGTCTCCCTTGAAGCCATCGAAGCCGCCTTCAACTGTCCTGTTAAACCTCACCCAAGGCTGTTTATGACCGATGACCAACTGACATCCGTACGCGCCAGGATCGAATCCTCACCGGAACTGAAAAACCTTTACAACTGCATCATGCTTAAAGCCGACTCTATCCTCACCAAGCCACCTGTTAAACGTATCAAAACCGGAAGACGCCTGCTGGGCGTATCCAGAGAATGCCTGGCCCGGACAATGCTGCTTAGCACTGCCTGGCGATTTACGCACGAGAAGAAATATCTCGACCGAGCCGAAAAAGAAATGCTCACCGCTGCCGCTTTTACCGACTGGAACCCGAGCCATTTCCTTGACGTCGCGGAAATGACGGCGGCACTTGCCATCGGATACGACTGGCTGTACAACGACCTGTCTGAAAGCAGCAGAAAGACCATCGCTGCCGCTATCCTGACAAAAGGTATAGAACCATCATACAAAACGTCCGGCTCGAACTGGTGGATCGCAGGCAAAAACAACTGGAACCAGGTATGCCACGGCGGCATCACCCTCGGCGCCTTGGCCCTGATGGAAGATCACCCGGACATTGCCAAAAAAATCGTCCATCGTGCGGCCAACTTTGTGCAGATCGCGATGAAAGAATACGAACCTAACGGGGCATACCCGGAAGGTCCTGGCTATTGGGTGTACGGAACATCCTACAACGTGATGCTGATCGCAGCACTGGAATCGGTACTGTCAACCGATTTTGGCCTGTCTAAAATGAACGGCTTTGCCGATAGCGCCGAATATTTTCTCCACATAACAGGCCCGACCGATCTGTTCTTCAATTATCCAGACTCCGGCTCAAGATCCTCTCTCGTCCCGGCCGTCTTCTGGTTTGCAAACAAATACAACGACCCATCGCTTACCTTCAACCAGCACCGCTATCTCAAACAAGCTCTGGGCAAAAAAAAATCTTCGATCACAGAAAGTCGATTAATCCCGCTTGCCCTGATCTGGGCCGCAGGCAAAACAGAAACACCCACAAAACTGGCATGGATGGGACACGGCATAAACCCTGTCGCAGCTTTTAGAACAAGCTGGACCGACCCGGAGGCGACGTATCTGGCGATCAAAGGCGGCAGCCCCTCGGCTCCGCACGGCCACATGGACGTTGGCTCATTTGTCATTGACTCGCAGGGCCTTCGCTGGGCGATGGACCTGGGCCCGGAAAGCTACAACAAAATCGAATCGCTCGGCATGAACCTCTGGAACATGTCGCAGGGTTCCGACCGGTGGAAGTTATTGCGCTACTCCAACCTTTCACACAACACACTCGTGGTCAACGGTCAACTCCAGCAGGTAACAGGCCGGGCACCAATAACAGATTTTTCCGGTGAACCTTTGTCACGGGTGACGATCGATATGACCGGCGTACACATCGACCAGCTAACATCGGCCATACGAACAGCATCTATGCAACCAAACGGAACAGTTACGTTAAGTGATCGACTGCAAGCCAACGACAAACCCGCATCCGTCAGATGGGCAATGGTAACACCAGCCAAAATTGAAATAAAGTCAGACAAGCTCGCCCTTCTCACACAAAAAGGCAAAACAATGACCTTTAGGCTGGATACGGACTCGAAAACCAGGCTGACCACATATCCGACAACTCCGAAAGCGGACTACGACCAGCCAAACCCGAACACACAAATGATAGGTTTTGAGATTAAGCTGTCCCCAAATAAAGCAGCAAACCTGACAGTAACGATCTGTCCATCGACCAAACAATACTAACATCCTGATTTTCTAAGACGTATGCTCCTTGACGGCATGACTTGAATTTTGTATAGTATATCGTCGTTGAGGTTTTTTTGGAGTAATCCCCTTATGAGTAATAATTTAAGTCATTTAGATGCATTAGAGAACAACAGCATTTTTATAATACGTGAGGCATACAGCCAATTTCGTAATGTAGCTATCTTATGGTCTATAGGCAAAGATTCGACAACTTTGCTCTGGCTGGTCAGAAAAGCTTTTTTCGGCCAAATTCCGTTTCCTGTTTTGCATATTGACACAACTTATAAATTTCCGGAGATATACGATTTCAGGGAAAAATACGCTAAGGAGTGGGGGCTGAATTTACTGGTCACCAAAAACGAAGAAGCTCTTGCTGCGGGTATGGGGCCAGACAAGAGCAAGTTCCAATGCTGCAATGATCTTAAAACAGTAGCGTTGAAACAGGCAATCGCCAAATATAAATTCAACGCTTTGTATCTCGGGATCAGGCGTGACGAGCACGGGATCAGGGCCAAAGAACGGGTATTCAGCCCGCGTGATGAAGATTTTGAATGGGATTATAAGAATCAGCCCCCGGAGTTATGGGATCAATATAAAACCAAAGCTACCGAGGAGGAGCATCTCAGGGTGCATCCGCTGCTTGGATGGCGCGAGATCGATATCTGGGAATACACCAAACGCGAAAACATCCCGGTCAATGACCTTTATTATGCCAAAGACGGCAAGAGGTATCGCAGCATCGGATGCCATACGTGCTGCGGACCTATTGATTCCAACGCAGGCACTGTCGATGAGATTATCACAGAACTAGCCAATACCGATATATCAGAACGGTCCGGCAGGGCGCAGGACAAGGAAGACGATTATATGATGCAGAAACTCCGCTCGCTCGGATACATGTAAGCCGGTTAGTAACGATTCAAATCAGTCTTAGATCATTTATGGAAAGTATGTATGGACGTTCTTAGTTTTGTCATTGTTGGCCATGTCGATCATGGCAAATCAACCCTTATCGGAAGACTGCTGTATGAGACAGATTCTGTGCCGCCGGATAAGATCGAAGAGATGAAAGCGGCATCCACCGAGTTGGGACAGAAAACTGAATTTGCTTATCTGCTGGACCATCTGGAAGAGGAACGCAAGCAGGGAATTACGATCGATACGACGCAGGTGTTTTTCAATACAGACAAACGCCGCTATGTAATAATCGATGCTCCGGGCCATGTTGAGTTCGTCAAAAATATGATAACCGGCGCCTCACAGGCCGAAGCTGCGATACTCATCGTAGATGCCGACCAGGGTGTCAGGGAACAGACCCAGAGACATTCCTATATGCTTTCGCTATTGGGTGTCAAGCAGGTTATAGCGGTAATCAATAAGATGGACCTCGTTGAGTACTCCGAGCAGAAGTATATCGAAGTCAAAGATCACCTTAGGACTTTTTTAAGTTCGGTTAACATCGAGCCAGCTCTTTACATCCCTATATCAGCGATCAAGGGCGACAACATATCAAAGTCAAGCGAACATATGGGCTGGTATGACGGGCCGTGCTTCCTTGGCAGCCTGGATTCGCTTAGAAAAAAACCATCTGCTGAACAAAAGTCCCTGGTCTTTCCCATACAGGATGTTTACAAGGTCGGCGACAAACGAATAAATGCAGGCAGAGTCGAAGCCGGAACAATTAAAAATGGTATGGATATCAAGATACTGCCCAGCGGCGAGAAAACTCAGGTGAAAACAATCGAAAAATTCCTGTCTTCTCCCGAGGTCGCTGCAGCAAGCGAATCTATCGGAATGACAACTGCTGATCCTGTTTTTCTGGATCGCGGCAATATCGTCTGCACGACGACGGATGAGCCTGTTTTGACAGACAAAGTACAGGCAAATATCTTCTGGATGTCAAAGCATCCGTTCAATGCCGGGATGAAACTTACGTTCAGGTGCGCAACCCAGGAAACCGGCTGTAAGATAGAGAACATTATTCGGCGGATCAACTCTTCCAACCTTGAGACCATTGACGGCGACAACAACATAATTGAAAACCTTGAGGTTGCACGGATCGAAATACGGACCAAAAAGCCGGTAGCGATAAAAGACTTCAACGATGTTCAGGAACTTGGCCGCTTCGTGCTTGTAAACGATGGTAACATCTGCGCAGGCGGCATAATTACTTTGCTGGAAACATAGTATGGCAGAAAACAGAAATATCATTGTCGGCCTTGATGGTGTGCCGTTTGGAATGATCAAAGACTTCACCGAATCCGGAGTAATGCCCAACACTTCCAAACTACTTAACGATAGTGTTTTAACACCAATGTATTCGACTGTACCGGAAATATCTTCCGTTGCGTGGTCGTCAATTATAACCGGAGCGAACCCGGCTGAGCATGGAATATTCGGTTTCATTGACCTTCATCCGAATTCGTACAAAATGCGGTTCCCAAATTTCAACGACCTAAGGGCCGCAACATTCTGGGAAAACTGCGAAGGGCCATCTGTTATCGTTAATGTCCCAAGCACCTATCCTGTACGAAGTATGAACGGCGTACATGTGTCCGGTTTTGTTTCGATCGATTACGAAAAAAGCGTTTACCCTGAATCTCTCGTAAGCACGTTGAAAGGACTTGAGTACAGGCTGGACGTTGATTCTATGCTGGCTCACAAATCAATGGACGTCTTTCTGGACGACCTTGACAGAACCGTTGATGCCCGCATTAGTTCAATCCAAACGTTTTGGGACCAATGCAAATGGCAAAACTTCATGTTCGTCTTTACCGGCACAGACAGGCTCATGCATTTTTTGTGGGACGCTTATGATGATAAGGGGCATAAATACCACAGAAAATTCCTTGAATACTTCAGCAAAATTGACGCTGCAATAGGCCGTATAATTGACTTGAGCGAAAACAGCGATTCTGTCATCCTTCTTTCCGATCATGGATTTGAAAAACTGGATCACGATGTTTTTGTCTCGAAGATACTTGCTGAGGAAGGTTTTCTGCATTTCAACCCGTCCGAGGAATCGTCCCTGCAGAACATCGGCCCCAAAACAAAAGCTTTCGCTCTGGATCCTGCCAGAATATATCTCAACAGAAAAGACAAATACCCATGCGGCAGCGTTGAAGAGAAAGACGCAAACGAAATTCTAAATCAACTGGAAGAACTTTTCTCATCGCTGGAAATTGACGGCAGAAAAGTGATCAAACATATTTTCAAAAAAGAAGATGTGTACGAAGGCCCGTACTTCAAAGATGCCCCGGACCTGGTGCTTATAGGGGATACTGGTTTTAATCTAAAGGCAACCACCGCCGGTAAAAGCCGGTTTGGAAAAGGAATTTTTACCGGCAAACACACATATCACGATGCTTTTCTTGCGGTAAAAAGCAAGAATCGTAATATCTCATTCGACAAACAGCCTTCAGTGATCGATGCGGGCAAATTGATCAGGTCACTGACGAAATAGTCTCATATTTTGACATTCAAAAATGGTTTGAACAGAAGTGCCGCGATTATTGATATGATG
This sequence comes from Anaerohalosphaeraceae bacterium, assembly GCA_030641315.1. Taxonomy (GTDB): domain Bacteria; phylum Planctomycetota; class Phycisphaerae; order Sedimentisphaerales; family Anaerohalosphaeraceae; genus DAOWHR01. The sequence goes on from DAOWHR010000172.1 coordinate 5,584, forward strand.
AAAAAGAAGAATATCCAGCTATCCGACCCGCATGTTAAGGAATCCCGCCGCGGGTATTCGATCTCAATAGACTGAACAGCGGAATCTTTGCTAAACGGCTTATCCGCTGGATAAAATAAAACATCATTCCATTTCATTGCGGGGGTTTTGGGGTTAATCCTCTCAAAACCATCACCCGATACAAGTTCCTTGTGAAACTGTTGCTGGCCAACCTTAAAGTTTAGATCGTGCTTACCACTTTCAACAGTTCTGATCTTCCAGAATACTTGCTTTTTTGAGTAAATCCGTACAGGCCCGGTAACAACTTCATAACCGGAAAACGGCTCAAGGCTCACCTCAGAAAAGTCCGGGGACATCTGGTCTTTTAGAGTAATAAAAACGAGAGCATCCCGGCCGGGCGAAATCGGTTTGAACTGATACCACAGACCCATCTGGGCCAAAAGCAGCACAACAGGGACTATCATGATCAGCATTGGCTTAGATGAGTAAAAAAGCAGCAGAACCGCACCTTTGAAAACTTTGGCCAGTGATGTGATCGTCACACTGAAACTATCTTTATAGAGTTTGATAGCGAGCATATTGGCCTTTATGCCATCGCGGACTTTTCCTATAGCGGTTTGATTTGAAGTATGCTTGAACACAAGCAGCATCAAGACACCGGCAACGGCTGAAATGATCGTATTTGACAGCCAGCCGGGCATGATGCCTATGGGGGCAAAAACAATACTGCCGATCACATTAGTGACAGAATTGATCAGGATCAGAATTTTGGCGATGACTTCCATCAATCGATATATCCTAAACCTTTAAGCTGTTCTGTTACTTTTTCATCATTCTGCGACTGCTCGTGAGCGGCCAGTTCTTTTTCGATTATATGATTTATAAACTCATCGACACTACTGTAGCCCACGGAGTCAGCAACCTGTTTAAGACGTGAATACACGGTCGAATCAATTTTTATCTTAGCCATTCAAGTACCTCATTAGTCTTTGAAAATATTTTTCCCGGTCATAGTGCCTGGTGTTTCAAGTCCGAACTCATTAAGAATTGTCGGAGCGATATCTATCAGGGCCGGATCGTCTTTGAGCACATGGCGGTTCGTAAATAACACTCCCGGCACTTCATGCGGATCGATGCAATGGTCCGCGGCCCAAAGTGATTTGTTGTCCGACAGAACGTCATCATCAATATCACCCAGAATACTGGTCCATGCGGCACGATAGCCCCTGTAATACCCGACCAGCAGGTCCGGGGCATTTTTAACGTAAGGGCCGCTGTAAACCTTATCCGTTCGATATACGTCCCTGATCACTTTTTTGCCGTCAACATCTGTTACCTGTTTGAGTTTGGTGATCAATTCTTCCATCAACCGCTCGCGTTCGTCCTTTTCAACGACACCGTCACGCTCTCGCCCTTTGAGATTGATATATAAACCGTTAAGCCCAAGCGAGTATGCCTTAGTAGCTGACCAGTCGATCTTATCGCTCATTATCGAATCGCAGTTAGAAGGCTGAATGTAGCCGTTATCTCGCAGCCATGTATTGACGTTGAACTGTCTTTTGAAATTTCCAAAACCATGATCGCTCATTACCATAACAGTCGCTTCGCTGCCATACCGCTTAATGACATCGCCTACGATACTATCAGCCTTTCGATAGATATCCTTGACATGCTCGAAATATTTAGCCGTCTGGCTCGGTTCCCTGCTCGGATGTTTCTCGTCTGTGTCCCAGTAGAACATGTGCGATTGCAGGTCCGTCGAAGAAAAATAGAAAAACAACAAACCGTCCTCGTAGTTATCCATTGCATAATTCAACAGGCCGATCCGTTCCTGCAGCACAATCTCGGCTTGTTCGGCAAACTCAGAATCACTGAATACCCTGTTAGATAACGCCTTGTGATCCTCCTGAAAACCAGTCGTATAGAACAGCCCAAGACTCGAAGAAATCTCCGTGACAAAACTGTCCGGCTCGGAAATGGTCACTGCCGGTTTGGAAGGATCGATATTAATCGGTGTTACGTACAATCTGAAATTCGGGGCAACTTCCTGCAAATAAAATCTGCATATCCCGCTGATATTGTTATTAGGCATCAACGCAGGCATTGACAACTCAAACTCGATCTTTAGCCAGTCACTCCACTGGCCTTTTTTAAGCAATACACGATGGTCCTGAATTTCGATCAGTGAGGCATCTGCGGCAATATCCCGGTGTACCTCAAAATCTACCGTAACCGGTTCAGGCTTTATCAAAAAGTCATTGACAGGACCGACCAGCTTTGCCGGAGCAGTCTCATTTTCAAAAAACAGCATCGAGCGTTTGCCCCCCGGTTCGTCCTTTGTCCTGACTGGCCCGTCCTCTGAGTAGTGCTGATAAGTTCCATATGTCCCAAGCATGTCAGGCGTCCCCATACCTGAAAGGCAGCAGTGATGGCCGTGACTTGACGAGCTTGGCGGATAATTTGCGGGCAGATCAAAGAAGGCTGACGGAATACCGGCCCTGTCCAGATATTCCCAGAAAGGCACACCATGTCTGCGCAGGAAAGTCTGTGTCGGCGTATGATTGAACGGCCAGAAGTCCAATTGTATCTTATGGGTGTCAAACTCAAGATAACCGTCGCCTGCTTCAGTTTCGGCTGCTGAATAGAACGGCTGGCACTGTTTTGCGGGATCGCGATGGATGAAATCAAATATGCCGTGAGTACCCGGACCTGCGCCGTTTATAAAATTGGCCCATGCAACGGGGCTTTGTGGCGGATTGCTTGTCCCAAGCCTGCTGTATCCCCCTGCTTTCCGAAGTTTATCCAGATTCGGAAGTTGGCCCGCATCCATCATCTTTTCAGCCAAAACAGGGTCCATCCCGTCAAAGCCGACCACTATGACTTTGGGCCTGCTGCCGGGTTTCTTACTTTGGCCGGGCAGACCATAACTGTTACCGGCGAACCAGCAAATACCCAGCAATGAATTTTTAAGAAATTCCCGTCTGGCAATCATCCGATCACCTCTTTAAACATAACAAATAAAACTGCCGACAATTCCTTGAAAATGGAACGCCCGCAAATTAACATCAATCTTACATCACCATTATACTCTAAAACCGCAGCAGATGCTTAACCTTTCTGTATCTTATCAGGCGTCTCGGAAAAAGCAACTTTAAGAGCTTTGCCGTCCATGTATGCGGGCACCTCGACACCGAACATATCCAGAACTGTAGGCCCGATGTCCATCAGTCTGGTCCGATCGTCAGTCACCGGCCGATTGCAGAATAGTACCCCCGGCACAAGAGTCGGGTCAATGCAATGATCGCCGCTCCAGGCTTTCAGGTTAGGATGGAACACTTCCTCGGTGACCTGTCCTACCGCTGTTTCCCATGAGGCCCTGTAACCCTTATTGTACCCGACGATCAGATCGGGAGCCTCATTTTTGTACGGCCCTTTGTATGTCTTCAACGCGTTATACACATTTTTGATCGCCGGTTCGTTAGCCGCCGGATCATTCAAAGCGGACAGTTTCTCAGCGATCTCATCACGCAGCGTATCAGCTTCCTGGCCGCTGTCAACAATACCCTGTGACTCTCTGCCCTTCAAGTTGAGATATATCCCTGTCAATCCAACCGCATAAGCCTTCGTCTGTGACCAATCGATCCCCGTCAGATATTTATCACCGCGGGTTCCGTCTTTGATCCTGAGGTATCCGTTATCTTCGAGCCAGCGATTGAGATCGATGCCATGTCGAAAAGTGCTGAACCCATGGTCCGAAATTATCATCAAAAGCGTATCATCGCTTTTGCACTTCTCCATCGTCTTAGCAACCAGCCGATCCATCCGCACATAGAGTTCCTCGATGACGTTTCGATCCTTTGGCTCGTTGCCCTGATGGATCGGATGGTCATGGTCGATGTCACGCCAGAACGTATGCTGCAAACGGTCCGTCCCATCAAATACACAGACACAAAGGCCCCTGCCGACTTTGTCGAGCGAATCGAAAAACATATATTCGCGTTCCTTATCGGAAAGCTCGCATTGTTCGATAAAGCTCTCATCGACGAGAACTTTTTCATTGAGCGCCCAGCTATCCTCTGCAAGACCAAGCGTCGCGAAAGGGCCCTGTGATTTTGCCAGATAAGTCGAATAAACCGCAGGATGGGAGATCGGCATGGCAGGTTTGGCAGGATCGATATTTATCGGCGTAACATAAAGCTCAAATTCCGGGGCAACGCTAAGCAATAAGAATTTACATATCCCGGATATCTTAACCGGACCTGCCTTGAACTCCACGGTGATCCACTCGGTATACACATCTTTGTCGAGTTGATATGTTTGACCGCCGATCTTCAGTTCCACTTTTGAATTATCCGAAGTTGTAACTGTAAACGGGATCGTTAAAGGTTTGGCCTCTTTAAGAAATGGATTGTCCGGCCCGACAAGCCTGGCTTCGATTCTTTCGCCGTTTCGGGTAACATTAAAATGTTCGCCGCCGGTCCGTTCGCCATTGTTTTGTTCGGTTGTATAATATGAAAACATCCCCTGCGAGCCTCGCAGATCGGGCACACACATCCCCGAAAGCGAAACACCGTAGAATTTCTCCGGCGGAAATGTTATCGGCACCCTCAGGACATTGCTGAATATCCCGTTCTCACCGAGAGTTTTCCAGAAAGGCTTGCTCTTTCGCAGCAAACGGATGTCAGATTTTCCAAATGGAATGTTATACTTGCCGAAACTGATATTTCTGCTCGCGCCCCTTATATCGACCGAGCTGAGTTTGGGACAATACGTCTTTTTGTCCCGTGTCAAAAAATCGAAGATATTATGTTTGCCCGGATTGCACCCGGTCTGAAAAGACGACCATGCGACGGGCGAGATCGAAGGAACGGTTGTCTGTAAAGGTTTGAAACAGCCTTGCTCACGCAGTTTGGCAAAATTCGGCAGTTTGCCCTCATTGAGCATCTTTTCAGCTAACCCATAATCCATGCCGTCAAGGCCGAGTATCACAACTTTTTTGACTTTGCTTCTTGCGAAAGCTCTTCTGCCTTTGATTGATCGAATTATGAAGCGTATCGGCCAGGTCAGTATCGCAATCAACGCCGAAAACAACGCTGTAAACATAACCCAGAACGACCCCATTATCGCAAAGCCCGCCCCGGGACCGATATACGCATGCGCGGTCCCCGGTAAAGCAAGAATCACAAGCAATATCAACAGAAGAAACTTTAAACTTTTTTTATTCATGGATTTTCTGTTTATCAAAATTATAAGGCCAGGAACACTGTTCCCGCAATAGCTCATTGTAGCATCTACAAGGGCATCTGTCAGTTTTTTTCATACAGGAACGAAAAAAACTGATAATGATCGCCATCCCGTCAAACATGCTTATTCTTCTCATCTTCGCTGAGCACCTCATTAAGCGCCCCGCTGCGGAACCCCAGCATATCCAAAGCTATATATTTAAACCCAAGCGATCTCAGTTTTTCTGTGACCAGTCCCCGCACTTTTTTTCCTGCCATCCTCTCAATATCCTTTTGGCAAACCTCAACCCGCGCAAGCTGATCGTGATGCCTGACCCTGAATTCGATGAATCCAAGTCCCCGGATAAAGTCCTCAGCCTCTTCGACCTGTTTGAGTCTTTCGGCGGTAACGGCAAGCCCATAACTTATCCGCGACGCAAGGCAAGGCGACGCAGGCACATCGGCCGTTGCCAGTCCAAACCGTCTGCTGAGCTTACGAATATCCGCTTTGGTCATTTTGGCCTCCATGAGCGGAGCACGCACACCAATAACCGCTGCCGCCCTATTGCCCGGCCGATAATCGTCCATGTCCTCAAAATTGCTCCCGCAGACGACATGTTCAAAATCCGCATCTTTAGCGGCATCGACACACAAACCGTACAAATGGCTCTTGCAGTGAAAACAGCGATCCGCCTTGTTAACGGAATACTTCTCATCGGAAAGCTCATGCGCACGAACTTCTTTTAGGACCGCACCGATCTGTCCGGCATTATCGATGGCACACTTATACTGACTGCCGGCAAGCGACTCACTGACCGCGATACACGCTATGACATTTTCCGCCCCAAGTTCCTCGATACACGCCCGCAGCAGAAACGTACTGTCAACACCACCCGAATAAGCTACAACTACCCGCCCAAGCGAACCAAGGATACCCCTCAAACACTCATATTTGCTGTCAATACACATAGAAATCAACCCCGCACTTTTGCTGACAATCCAGGCAAAAGTATAAAAAAGCCGATGGAGAGATTTGAACTCTCGACCTCTGCTTTACGAAAGCAATGCTCTACCGCTGAGCTACATCGGCAATAGCCCGGTAATATAACCCCCAAAACACACCATGTAAAGCACTTTCCAACGAAAAACAGCCCTTTTTAAGCCGGAAAATGTTATTAGACCGGAAGACTATACAGTATCCGTCATAAAACAAACAATACCGTACCTCTAACTATATCTATGTTTTGTAGTCAGTAAATGCACATTATTGGGCTTAATATTAAGCCGTCAAACACTATTGCCCTAAAGAGATTCTACAGTACTTACAAGCCAGTTTCCTGCCATCGCCGCGAAATCAACAATATCAACCACGCAATCCCTGTTAACATCGCCAATGATTGCTTCGCTGCATTTATCAGTAAGGCTCGCCTCAGCCGTCCCGCCATAAGCGCCCATATTGATCCTTCCCCCGCATCCCAAAGGCTCATCGCCAATCCAGGCAAGAGGATCACCAGCATCGATGCAAGGGCTGTCAACATCATCACGCACCCACATACCGGCAAGAGCATCATACCGCCCCGCGGAAGACATCAAATGAAAATCTGGCACCACTCCATACAACACCTCACCGCCCTCACCTAGCCCATCCTCAGCAAACAAAGGATCCACATCAATGTTCCCCACACCGGCCCCTTCCCAGCCGCCTTGAACATTGCTGTAATCGACACTAACATCAAGATTATTATTCTGCATCAAAACACCATACCCGCGTATTATCGAATTACGAATATTTAAATTCCCAGCATTACCCCAGGTATAAAGTGCTATGGTTTCCCCTCCGCTTCCAAAAAAAGTACAGTTACTGAAATCCACACTCGAAACTTCGTCATCAAGAATAATCACAGCTTCATAATAATAGCTCTCGCAGCCATTAGCAAATAAACAGTTTTCAATTTCGGCTTTATCACCGGTCAAACGAAGACTTTTAAATGTCGCATAATCTTTCATATTAATATTTGAAACAATCTCACATCCCTCCATATAAAGCCCAGCCGAATCAAAATCTGCCCAGACACCATATAAACTACTAGCGTGAGCTGAGTTCTCCGCAATTCTGCAATCCTTCATTGTAACAACTGAAGAACTTTCACTTAATACAACCACCGTTGATTCCTGCGAATTCTCAAGATAGTTGCCATATATGTCACAGCCCTTTATGCACCCTTTGGCCCCATTACGGAAATTAATACACGAAATAGGCAAATCGTTAGATGGATATGATCTGGCACCAGACCAGTTGTAAGCTATCTGACAGTCTATAATTTCAGCACTGCCTCCCTGGACATCGACAGCGAGGGCATACCAGTACCCCGAATCATCCCTAAAATGAACATTCTCGGTTATCAGGCAATTGTCAATCGTTACATGACCGTCATATTCACCGAACCGACAGATAATACGAATTTCAGTTAATTAGAGCTGATTTCATCCACGGAAATAAGCATAAACTTGAAAGTTCTTCTTCTTGATTTGATATCCATAGCCAGGCCTCGTCGACAGCGGCTTCCAGATCATCAATGGTAGGATATAATCTG
>DAOWHR010000327.1 GCA_030641315.1 Anaerohalosphaeraceae bacterium
CAGATTATATCCTACCATTGATGATCTGGAAGCCGCTGTCGACGAGGCCTGGCTATGGATATCAAATCAAGAAGAAGAACTTTCAAGTTTATGCTTATTTCCGTGGATGAAATCAGCTCTAATTAACTGAAATTCGTATTAGTAACTGTTAAACAGTTTTAAGGTTAAATCAGGAAATATGTACGAGAACAAGACCTACATCACCATGAAGGACCTAATGGAGCAAATGGATATATCCGACAAGACAGTCCACAGGATGATAGATGATAAAGAATTGCCAGATTTCACGTATGGTTCAAAGATGTCTCGTAAGAAAGGCTGGCACACAGCCGTACTTGAGAGACATGCTATTGAAAGATATGAAAGATCAGCCAGCAAGAACGTCAGTAACGCCTGTCAAATCAGAACTGAGGATGTGAGCATAGTGCCGCTGGGTAATCGTGACCGAACTGTGGCCAAGCAAGATGCTGACTTTGATGATAGGAATTCCTCGAAGAAGAAGCTGGGTAGCAAAATAGTGCCTAAGCATGTGAGGCCCACCACCAGAAAGTCCCGTATTTCGGCAGGCTTTTCTTATCCGTCTCGATAATCTATCACGATTCAGCGGCTTACCTTCCGGCCCCAAGAATACAACATCGCCTGCCTTAACTTTGCATCTGTTCCTGATAGTATCAAGCACTTCAAGGGCCGCACTGTTCAAACCAATCGTTCGCCTCTTCCGGCCTTTACCCACAATCGTAATTGTATTCTGCTTGAGATCGCAATTCTTCCAACGAAGACCGCAGAACTCAGTAGCTCTTAAGCCAGTATTTGCAAGAAACACTACCCAAGGATGGACTATATCATTACAACTCTCCAGAACAGCCTCATACTCCTGCTGGTTTATGAAATGCACCTCAGCCGGGTCTTCTTTCAATTTCTTGATACTGGCAGCAGGATTGTCGATGCTGTAGTTTTCATGGATATATTTGCACAGCGATTTAATCGCACACATTGAATTATTGACAGTCTTATTGACAATGCCTCTGTTCATCTGGTAGTTGCGGTAGCTGTTAATATGAAATTTAGTCAGGTCAGTAATAAATGCAACACTGACAGGTAGGAAAGTAATGAATTTCTCAACTTCAGGGATATACAGTTTAGCGGTCCTGTCGGTATAACCCTGACATGAATCCACCCAGTGCTTTACTGCCTCATCCAGCAGGACCGGCTCAACTACCTCAGCTCTTTTGAGCACATGCTCCTGTTTCTCACAGTGCTTCTTAAAGCTCTGAGCGATATTCTTATCTTTGAATGACTTGCTCCCTTTGTCCACTGTCCCATCAGGCAAAGTCACATGCCAAAATACTCTCCATCTCTTGCCTGTCTTTTCCCAACCCATTGAAGCCATATTACATTCTCAAAACAAATACCAGGGCGATTATGTCGCCTATCTAATTAGAGAATACCGCGGGACTAATCACTTTGCAAATTTATCTTCAAAATTGGATTGTAGGAAATAAACTGAGACAATTATTTCACCGGATTTTCACCGGATGGGCACAGCAATAGATTTGAATAAAAGTAGTGGAGAGTTGTAAGTTGTTGTTAATAAAGGAATTAAAAATGCCCAGGACTGGAGTCGAACCAGCACGGGGTATTAACCCCACCAGGCCCTCAACCTGGCGCGTCTGCCTATTCCGCCACCTGGGCATTTAAGAAGGGTATTCTACAGAGAAAAACAAGGCCTGCAAGAAAAAATTCAACGTATTTTTGCCGAATCCGGCTTAATTTACACTAATATGACACGATGCCATGCTGGCATCCTATTTCTGACGAAATATCAATTACTTACAGCAACGGCAAACTGGCCGATCTTGTTTCCCAGGATCATCCTCAGTCCCGCGGAGATATCCGAAAACCGGACATAATACTCCAGAGCATCGTTGTCCGACAAAAGCCATTGTTCAAACCGCAAAACATACCTTCTCTCAAGATCGCCGTCCTGCATCCGCAGTATCATCTGCCCCAGGCGCGAATATTTGTCCGAAACCGCCTCATGGCCAAATCCATCAATAACCGTATCGCCAATCAGGCCGCTGATCTCATCGATCTGTGCTCTCAACGTGTCAATTCTGTTTTCCATCAAATATGCTTTCTGTTGAACTTCAATGCCAAACCAAGTACGTACAACATAACATATCTCGACCAGATATCCCCCCTGGCACCAGAAAAACACTTTAATTCATCGATATAATGCAGTTATATCAAAATTTCGTCCTATAAGATTGCCAAAAATTTCTCCAAAACAATGCCAAACATTATCGTCAACTGCCGCACACACTTGCGTCAACATGAAGACAGCCGAGCCACTCTACTGCCAATCCGGCAAGGTCCAGCAGATCACAACAACCACCTGCACAATAACCGTAGCTGCGAAAATAAGCATGAATTTCAATTTTCGTATCTTATGGCGAAAGATCATCTGTCCGGCGAACGCACCGACGCAACCCCCAAGCACAGCAAGCAGATGCAGTACAGCCTCGGGAATCCGCCCGCCATTTGCGATTACTCTACGTTTATCGTACCCATAGAACAACAGCGTAATGACATTAATGCTCATCAGATACGCCCACCAAAATCTTATTGTCGTATAATACGAAATCACAGCCAGTGCCGCCGTGACAAGCACTACAGCAGTCCACAAAAAAAACTTTTTCGGCTGACGAATATGCGTCATATTTGTCCCAAACAAACCTAATCAGGTCAGACCCGAACCGAACATGCGAACATAGGCCAAGGTACAGACGATAACTTTTATACCCTTAAGGGTAATACATTTTTTGCTATCAATTTCGTTTGCAAGAGACTAACAACGATACTTCTCGTCCTTCGTACCAACTTTCCGCAGCACGCTGAACTCGGGCAGATCGATGTCTATCGTGATAGCTTTATTGTTATTGACAACATCAACACTCTGGCCGTTCGTTGTCATCATTTCCGCAGGCATAGTGATCGTTGTCAACGTTCCGTCGGGCTTTAACACTTCAAGCTCATCGTCACCGCAAATCTTGTTACGAACTTCGACAACACTTTTGCCCTCATATTTCTCACCCGTAATATTTCCCACGAACAGCGAATTTGCCTGCGACAGACTCTCGCCCATCGAATAATCGTCCGGCCCGACATCGCCCTTCATAAAACCGTCGCTGTAGCCACGGTTCGGCACTCGCCCCAACAGCCGCATCCCCTCTTCTCTGCTGAACTTTTTGCCATCGAGCACCTGCCGATAGAACGACACCACCGAGGCAAGATAATGCACCGCCTTCATCCTGCCTTCGATCTTAAATGATGCGACACCAGCTTCAGTAAGTCTTCCAACATACTCAAAAAGTGCAAGCTCCTTAGAGTTGAAAAAGTACAATCCCCGCTCATCTTCGTACACAGGCATATACTCACCCGGCCGCTTCTCCTCGACAAGCGCATACTTCCACCGGCAAGGATGTTTACACTCGCCGTGGTTGGCCCGATACCCGGTAAGATAATCGCTTATCGCACACCTGCCCGAATACGAAAAGCACACCGATCCGTGTACAAACACTTCCGTCTCGATTCGCCTTTCTGTCTTCTTCGCGATCTCGCATATCTGCTCAGCCGAAAGCTCACGCGCCAAGTTGACACGGCTGGCCCCCATATCAGCGTAGGCAATCGCAGCTGCATCGCTGACCGTATTAGCCTGCGTACTGACATGGATCGCTGCCCTGACACCAAGCCGCTTAAGACAATTCAGTACCCCGATATCCGCTACAATAAATGCGTCTACTCCAACCTCGTCCAGCACACCAGCCGTCTCGCGCACCTTATCATACTCCTTGCTGAACGGATATATATTCAGCGCTGCATACCCCTTCTTCCCCCGCTCATGCAGATACTTTATTCCTGCTTCAGCATCGGCCAGTGAAAAGTTCCCCGCAAAACTCCGCAACGAACCAAATTCATACCCGAAATATACCGCATCAGCCCCATACGCGCAGGCCCACTTGAGTTTCTCAAGATCACCCGCAGGAGCTAACAACTCAGCTTTACCGTCAACCATTACATCTTCCCAAAAATTAAATTCATTACCTGCCCCATTTTAACGACAAGTACGCTATCTGCAACATTTAATCCGTTATACCTAGCTGAAACCGGTTTTACGCTGGACAGAGCCTACGATTACAGCTAAATTATGCGGACATATTTTACAATTCCTGAAAGGTAAATACAAATGCTAAGACTGATCACCATAACCCTCATTACCGCATCAACAATTTCTTTAGCCGCAGATAACCTCAAACCACTCGATGAGCATCCGCACAACATTTCATCGCCGATCACCCAGTTAGAACAATGGCTGGCCAAACCAGACTCCAATATCGCCGAACTACAAAATCAACCATTTGCGGCACAGCCCGTAACCGCTAAACAGGCCAAAAAAGCCGCCAACATTATTTGGAAGTCTCTCACCGCTACTCTAAAAACCCAGCGAAAGGACGAATGGAACAATAAAAAAATAACCATAGGCGACAAGTCCATGCCCTTCGGCTATACCCTCTTCGGCAAAACCCCAAAAGACGGCAGAAGCCTGTACATCTCAATGCACGGCGGCGGCGGAGCACCAGCCCGTGTAAACGACTCACAATGGAACAATCAGAAAAAGCTCTACAAAACACCCGATGGCAGCATCTACCTGGCTCCACGCGCCCCAACCGACGCATGGAACCTCTGGCACCAGGCACACATCGACAACTTCTTTGACCGCCTCATTCAGGACGCAGCACTTTTCGCGGACGTCAACCCGAATAAGGTCTACCTCATGGGCTACTCAGCAGGCGGTGACGGGGTATACCAGCTCGCCCCCCGCATCCCCGACAGATTCGCCGCAGCATCAATGATGGCAGGCCACCCGAACGAAACATCACCGCTGGGCCTGCGCAACCTTCCCTTTATGGTCTGGTGCGGCGAAAAAGATGCCGCATACAAGCGCAACGAGATCGCAAAACAGTTTGGTGAAAAGCTCGACCAACTCCAGAAAGACGACCCCGAAGGCTACATCCACCAGACCACCATCGTTAAAGGCGCAGGCCACTGGATGAACCTTAAAGACGCTGCCGCCGTAAAATGGATGGCAAAGTACCAGCGAAACCCGTTCCCCAAAAAAATAGTCTGGCACCAGGACGACGTAACCCACGACAGTTTCTACTGGGTCTCCGTACCAGTCGGCACCGCCAAAACAGACGACGAAGTATACATAGAAGTAACGGGGCAGACAATAAACATCGACGAAAAGACAACCCCCTCAACACTGATAGTCAACCTAAGCGACAAACTCCTCGACCTCGACAAACCGGTAAAAGTAACCTGGTATGCCAAAGAAGTCTACAAAGTAACCCCAAAACGAACGATAGCAGCGATTGCCGATTCTCTTAACAAAGACCCGGATAAAACAACAACAACCACCGCAACAATAACAGTAACCAAACCCATCGTATCAAAAACGGTGAAATAAAGAAAAAGTTTTTTCACAATCCAAAATTGCTTTTCACAATATCCGTGTTATGGTTTAAATAGCATATCCGACAGTGTAGCGGGATAGTTACATCTATTATTACCTGTTTGCCGGTTGCTTTGCTTTTCTTCTAATGTTTGTCCTTCGTCGAAACTGATGGTAAGTGTGCCATTTTTTTTCAAGAGGTCAAGGTTATGAAAAGGTATTGCCATCCGCCGTAGCTTGCGATTCATTCGGAGTTTCCCCATTTTCACAGAGTGTATTCTGATGTTTGTTATTCGATTCATCTAAGTGCATGTCATGTTAAAAGGATTTACTTAAGTCTCCGGAGGGATAAAAATGAGACATTCATATAAAAAACAAATTCTTACCCTATTTTTACTATTGTGCATGTTAATGTTCACCCAGCCGACCACAGCGGCAACCGTACTATGGAAAGCACCTAATACCCAGGTATACCTTGGCATGAATTTCTCGAGTCTCGAATTCGAAGACCCGTTAACCGGAACAGAACGTGTTCGCGGCTATCGGGTCATCGAATGGCGAGATGCGGATTATCAGCCAGCCTCTGCCAGCAGATATGAAGACTGGCTCAGGTCAGGGACCGGCATCGGTACAGTTGACGGCAACGTAAACGAGGTCTGGATGCGGCAAGCCGGTCAGGCCATCAGCACAAACACAACCGTTTGGGGATCACTGCTGTCAATCCACCTTGTCGGCGATAACAATGACGGCTTGGCAGATGTGTTTGTCAACGGACAGATTGTCGCAAAGCTTGATATGTGGGCCAACAGCCCCCCTTCACAGACTGTCTGCATAATGGTTCGTACGACTTACGGCCTGCATACTATTAAGGTTGCTGCTGCCGGTCCAAGCCAGATCGGTCCGTCCTATGCTGCCGATGTCGCAGTTCTAGGCGCATGCGTACTGAATCGTTACCCAAAGTGGTTTAATCGCTACTGGTTCCTCGATGCACGTATCCGCCTGGTTCGGACAAGGGGATGGGTTACTGTCCCCACCGGTTTCTGGGGAGGCTGGTATTGGTGGAGATGGCCCGGCGGGCTTGTCGATTATCCGTATTCCTGGAACTATCCGTATATGGGACCGGGCAACTGGTACTGGCGGTATTGTTATCGATATCCGTACTGGCACTACTGGCAACACTGGCCGTATTACAGGTACTACAAACCATGGTGGTGCCATTGGAGATGGCGCGGCTGGCCGTATTTCTGGGGTTTCCAGGACAGATTAACATATCGGTACAGCTATTACAGACCAAGGATAACATACTGGTGGAGCTGGTATTGGGACCCCGAAGGGCAGGGTAACTGTCTGGAACTGGTAACCATGGCTGATGAAGATGACCCCGGCGGAAGAAAGATCAGGCCACTCGACCCGGAACTGCTCGATCCTGCAATGTTTGAGGTCGGCGACCATGAATTCAGCGTCAATGGCGGAGCCGCCGAAGGAACATTCACTCAGCTCGAATTTATTCCGGTTCTGGAACTGGAAAATTACCTCCGCTCCGTCGCACCGGATATTTCAGAAGATGACGTCACGGCCTTCATGGAAAGTGATATTGTTCAGCAGTTAATGAGCGATCCAGGCTCCGCTGCTGAAGGCATGGTAGGTGTGCAGTATGCTCAGTGGCAGCATCCCGAATCGGAATTGGAGATCATCACCGACGGTGAACTTGTTGTTTCAGAAAATGATCTGTTCCCAATACAATACAGTCTGGCACTCTTTGAAGAACCTGAGTTGCCGGTAACTGTTCAGGTGCTTGCTGATAGCGAC
>DAOWHR010000407.1 GCA_030641315.1 Anaerohalosphaeraceae bacterium
ACCTGAAGTTTATCTTCGGATGTGTCGAGTATTTTGCCAGCTTGATCGAAGTATGTCCGGGCGTTTTTCTCTATCGCATCGGCATCGAGTATGGGTCTTGTGGTATTCTGACCGGTCGGGTCGCCGATGCGGGCGGTGTAGTCGCCGATGATGAGGATGGCTTTGTGGCCCATGTCCTGGAACTGGCGTAGTTTGCGGAGTACGACGGTGTGGCCGAGGTGGATGTCCGGGGCCGTGGGATCCATGCCGAGTTTTACGCGGAGCTGTCTGCCTTGCTTGGCCGCTTCGGTGAGCCTTTGGGCAAGTTCGTCCTCACGAAAGACCTCGACCGTGCCGCGTTTGAGCATTTTGATCTGTTCTGCAATATCGTTACTCATGTATGCCTCTTGCTAATCATTACGTGTTCGAAAGTATCATTAGCGGAGCATTATACATGGTGGGCAGACAATAAGCAAGTGTACAGTTGCTTATTCAAGCCGGCCAAAAGGCCAATTTGAAGGATTAAACATCAACAATACAGGATCAAAATTGAGGATTCGGCCTTTGGCCGAGATGAGTTTGATCTATTTGCAGCAAAAATAAGGGCATTGATTGTCTTGTTGAGGGTTTTGCTTTTACCACTTGTCTCCGCACAGATCGATGTCGCCCGGGGGGAACCGGAGCATGTTCAGCGGGTGATACATTCTGATACGCTCAGGTGTCATATCTTCGCTTGTTCCGTCGAAATGTCTTGTGCATCTTCGTTTGGTGATGTCGACCCAGCCATTGCGTTCGTATACCGCCTTGACGTTCTCGGCGCAGAAGAGAATTCCCAGATCGAATCCTGCGTTTTTGGCTTCTTTTATTGCGGCTTTGATGACGCGGTCGCCAAGTCCCTTGCCGCGGTGTCCGTCCAGAACGCAGACGCTGGCAACACCGGCAACTCGGATTGAGAGATGGCCGACTTTGATTGTTCGTTCGATGACGGCGACATGTGCCAGTGCCTGTTCATCGTCCATTATGACCGTAGTTAGTACTGGGACGTTGCCGATGGTACGGACCTGGGAGAACTCTTCGTGTCTGTGGGGAAAGCAGGTTACAAGTGTTTGTTTGATAGCTGCATCGGTCGCCGGGTCCATCTCAGATTCAGCGACGACTTTAAGTTCAAGAACCGCCATAGCATTCCTTTACGATTATTTTTTCCTTATCCTTTTTGGTTTTCTCTTCCGGGAACTTGTGTAAAGATACCATGTGTAGGCGCCGATTGCAAGTACCCAAAATATCAAACACGCAGTTTCGACATAATCGCCGTTAATTCCGCATTCTCGTTTGGCGAACCAGTACCAGAGACTGTTTTTCCTGTACGGCCACAATGCCTGAACGTCGCTATGGTAGCAGAAATCGATCATTACGTGTATCCATGCTCCGAGCATGCCTGAGATAGCGAATTTGAGCGGTCCGCCCTGACAGGGCATGGCAAACAGGCGGTTTGTTGAGCGGACAAGCTTTCTGACCGGTTTCAGCAGGTAGACACAGCCGCCGAACGCGGCACCGACGATGCCGCCAACGATGAAAGTGTGCCAGTGCCAAAGCTGATGGACGGGCCCGCTGAGTGAGAAAAAATTGTATGCTAAAACTTCAACATCGATCAGAACATTGGCAAGTATTAAAACCGTAAAGTTGGTCCAGCGGCAAAAAATGACACCGAAAAAACCGCAGGGACCAAGATGATAAACAGGATGGGGCATTAGTTGCTATTTCACTTCCACGAATTGATCGATTGAAAAAAATATTAAGCAGGATATACCAGCGCAGAACAGGTTCATAATCGCAATCCTTGTTATGCACCGAGGTATTCTTCTTTTTGCAGGTAGTTTTGTACGTAGTCCTTTATTGAGTCTTCGAGGCTTGTTGTTTCTCCCTTGCAGCCTGCGTTTCGTAGTTTTGTTATGTCTGCCTGTGTGAAGTACTGGTATTTGCCTTTTAGTTTTTCAGGCATGTCGATGTATTCTATGTTTTCATCTTTGCCCATGGCTGCGAAAGTTGCTTTTGCCAGGTCGTTCCATGTTCTTGCAACGCCGGTGCCGAGGTTGAATATTCCGCTGGCCTGTTTGTTCTCCAGGAAGAACAGTGTCATATCTACGCAGTCCTTGACATAGAGAAAGTCGCGGACCTGCTCGCCGTGGCCGTAGTCGGGGTGGTCGGATTTGAAGAGCTTTACTTTGCCTGCGTCGTTTATCTGTTCGAAGGCAGTTATCACGAAGCTTCGCATGTTTGCCTTGTGGTATTCGTTGGGGCCGAATACGTTGAAGAATTTCAGGCCGACAGCTTTTTCGAGCAGGCCGGTGTTCCTCGCCCAGAGATCGAACATCTGTTTTGAATACCCATACATGTTCAGGGGTATCAGTTTGTCGATGTCGTCTTCGTTGTCATCAAAACCAAGCGAGCCATCGCCGTAGGTGGCTGCACTGGAAGCGTATATGAAACGTGTGTCCTGTTCGACTGCCCAGTTTGCAAGAACCTTTGTGTATTCGTAATTGTTCCTGACGAGGTATGTGCAGTCTCTTTCTGTTGTGTCCGAGCAGGCTCCCATGTGCAGTACCGCTTCGGCGGGCAGATCGAGATCGCCTGCGGTGAGCATATTGAAAAAGTCATCGGCTTCGATGTAGTCGGCGTATGCCAGCTTTCGCAGGTTCTTCCATTTTTCATCGCTCTGGAGGCGGTCAACGATCAGAATGTCGGTTACACCTTGTTTATTCAGTTGGGCGACCAGCGCTGAGCCGATGAATCCGGCCCCTCCGGTTACAATTATCATAATGTGCTCCTGTACTTATCCAAAAATTCCAAATAGACCAGCCCAGAGTACACATCTTTGCTTGTGGTGTCAAACGCAAAGACGTCTGTCGTGGATATTGGCAAGGGCGCATAAAAAAAGCCGGCCTTTTTAAGGCCGGCATTGTAAAAGATTGTCAATCCTGCTTTTCACATGTATCAGCAAAGCGCGATATAGCTGGCGATTGCAAGAATGAGTATTCTCTTTTTATTGAACATAAACGGGACCCACACATTTCTGTAAAGTTTATTCATAATGTTTCCCCAGAAAATAATACGGTTGTTTTCCCCAAAACAAAAACTGACTGACATCACTGAGAGTTATTATAACAAAATAAAGGATTAATATCAAGTAAATTTTAAGTGGAGCGAACCTAACTCTTTGTAAATAGAGAGCTTATCAGTATTGATATCCGTGTTTTTTTATAACCTTTTGTGTTGCGGTATCGATCCTGCAAGTCCATATAGACTAAAAGCCGATGTTATTACATCGGCCTTTGTCACCCTCACTCAAATTTCAAATCACCCTGCTTCGAAGCCTTCACTTCAAGTAACGCATTGTAACGAAATAATGGTGTGAAAACAAGGAAAATACCAATGTAAAGACGTTAAGTTGTTGTCTCTAAGTACCTTATAGATAATAAAAGCCAAATATTTTTTGGGTTTCAAATTATGCCTTTCGGGGGTTTACGCCAAAGCCATATAGCCATTGCCTTGATAGATGGTATAGTAATTTACATTATTGAGTTAGACAATTACCATATACCTATTGAGCAATGTTTCCGATAGAATGATAGCGTAAGTAATTTTATGTTAGTTGAGTTAATTATTTTATTATTGAACCAGCATTGGAGCATAAACGTATATATGTGAGGGCACCTATCGTGGTGGCTCCTATACCCTTAAAACAGGGATAAAACGGTCATAAAGACCGTATGTTTTTGTTGTTTTTAACTGATTGTTAATAAAATAAATTTGACAGATTTGAAACGAGGCTTATTATGGATTCCGCAAAGGTAAGGGAATTTTCACTGGGGGACAGGAAGAAAGATATGGTACAAAAAAAAGATAGTGTTGCAGGCAGTTCACGCAACGAAGAGAGGCATTTTCGCAACTTGATCGAAATTCTGCCTCATGGTGTTGAAGAAACGGATCTAAAAGGAAAGATCACGTTTTCCAACGAGGCTCACGCTGCGATGCTCGGCTACACAGTAGACGAGATCGTTGGAAAGAAGATCTGGGACATGCTTGCCAGCGAGCAGGATGCTGCCGAACTCAAGAAGTATTTCAAGACTCTTGTAAATGAGCAGCCTGAACCTACCCCGTATGTCGCAGCCAGCAAGCATAAAGACGGCAGCGATGTTATTACCCAGGTGGACTGGACGTACAAATATGACGGGCAGGGCAAGCTCGCCGGTTTTGTAGCAGTTCTGACGGATATTACCGAGCGTACCAAGGCCGAGGTGCGTGTTGAGCGTCTCACTTCCGAGATCGAGATCTATGAGTCAAGGCGAAGCAGGCTGACTCCGAGAGAGACCGAGGTCATGTATATGGTCGCTCAGGGCAAGCCTAACAAGAGGATCGGTAAGGAAATGGGCATCAGCCCGCGTACTGTCGAGATCCATCGCAAAAGGGTTATGGATAAGATGGAAGTCGGTTCGGTAGCTGAACTGGTCCGGTATCTGACCGTTGCACACGACCTTATTTAGGTTTGACAAATATAGGGCAAAAGTTTTATTAAACTTTTTTGCTTTTATCAGACGATAAAAAAACAGGGTGGACACATGGAGTGTCTACCCTGTTCTTTGGCATATTGTTTAGTTATGCTTAATAGTCGTAGTGTTTTACGCCTGCGCCGTCCGTGCCGGTGGAGTTGCACTTTATCTCGCCTGTATCCCTCTTGTATAGCCATCCGCTTGAGGTTCCGTCAGCCGTTGCTGAAAAAGCCACTGCATCTCCGATGATTGTAATGGTGGATAAATTATTGAATGGGTTACCAGGCATTTCCATTATATATGGGCCATAAATGTAGCTGCCACTTGTAGTTTTTGAGGCTGAAATCGCACCTGATATACTAGTGCAGAATGTGATCTGTTTCACTGTAGATGGTGCATCGGCAGGGAAGCCGCTGACGTAACCGGGCTGAACATTCTCGTGATGCATTTTGTACAGTTCGATCTGGTTTCTAAGTACCCTGAGGTTGTCTTTTGCGGCAGCTTCACGAGCATCGGCGGAATGGGCCTGAACACCGGGCAGCACAATGGCGGCCAGAATGCCCAGAATAGCTACGACAATCATTAATTCTACTAATGTGAAAGCTTTTTTCATCGTTGTTCTTCCTAAAACATTTTATTAAATATCACCAGTAGCACATCGGTTATTAATTGGGATGACTTTTTATTGAATTAAGCAAAATTTTTAATAGTAATAAGCTCTTGTTTTCTGTATAATATCAGTGGCATTATCGGACGTGGTATTGGTTCTATTTCGCTGTATTGCCATTTGGGACCGATAAATAAGAAATATATCAGGACATACATGGCGTTGTGTGTGTCGGGTGGTGAATATTTTTTTGTTGTAAGGAGAGATTTATGGTAAGGTCAAATGTAATAATGGTGGTAATGGCGGTGTTGGTTTTTGTTGGTGCTAACGCTGTCGCTGATGAGTATGTTCAAGATGGTAGTACGCTTGATCTGGACTATGAGATCGTGGGTAACCTGTTTATCGGCAACACCCCGGAGGGTGGGACGGTTAATCTCCTGCCAGGTGGGCATGTAACAAACAGTGTCTATGTTGGCAGCGGTGGAGTCCTGAATGTTCTTGGCGGGACGGTTGCGTGGGAGATATATAACATAGGTGGCGTTGTCAATTACGAGGAACCTACAGAAAATATTGCTCCTGTAGCTGATGGTGGTGGTCCTTATGACGTTGAGACGACAAGTCAGGATGGTGCATCAGTTTTTCTAAGTGCTCTTGCTTCAACAGATGAAGATGGTACGGTTGCCTCGCATTATTGGGATCTGGATGGAGACGGCTTCAATGATGAAGCAGCATCAACCATTATGTTTGATGCGCCGGTGGGTGTTTCCGAAGTCACGCTGACAGTTATAGACAATGAAGGCCTTGTCAGCGAGCCTGTTACTGTAACGATTACTGTTACTTTTGTCGAGCCTGAGATTGACGTTGATGTTGAAGAGCTTTCGTATGATTACGGCGATGTTGACATTGATGGCGAGCCGGAGACGTTTGTGATTCCGATCTACAATCTTGGCGATAGTGATCTTAGTGTGACATCAGTGACTATTACCGGCAGTGGGGATTTTGCAATAACAGCCATTCCTGCTGAGCCAATCGTTATAGCTCCGAGTGAAACTATAGGTGTTGACATTGAAGTTACATATACGCCAACAGTGGAAGGTCTTGTTTCGGCAACGGTTGTTATTGAAAGTAATGATGCTGATGAGTCCGTGGTTGAGGTTGTTCTGACAGGTTGCGGTGTCGTGGTTGTTGTACCGCCTGAGCAGCAGATACAGGACATCCTTGATTTTTACGATCAATCTGTTGCGGACATTACAATAATCGGCTATGGACCTGGCAAGAGTGGTCCGAAGAGAGTAAAGGCGTTGCGTAATATGATCAAAGCGGCCGGTGATCTCATCAATGTGGGTGAGTATGAGTTGGCGGCTAAGCAGTTGAGGTCGGTAGCCAAGAAGACAGATGGCGAAAAGCGACCGCCTGATTTTGTGGTTGGCTACTCCGTTGAAGCACTGAATGCTATGGTGAATGATTTAATTGCTACTCTCTAATTGTAGTTTTAATCAAACAGTTAATAGAAAAGGGCTTGCTGGAGTTATCCGGCAAGCCCTTTTTGTTTTGGAGTGTTGGTTACTGGTTTACCATTTGAGTATTGCACCAGTGTCTGCGGATGTTGCCATTGATGCGTATTTTGCGAGGCAGCCTTTTGTTACTTTTGGGGTTGGGGGCGTCCAGTTTTTCTTTCGTTCCGCTAGTTGTACATCGGTCAGTATTACGCTGATGGTGTTGTTTGGTATGTCGATCTCTATGGTGTCGCCAGCGTTCACCAGTCCTATGGGGCCGCCTACGGCTGCTTCCGGTGAGACGTGGCCTATGCAGGCTCCTCTTGTGCCGCCGCTGAACCTGCCGTCAGTGATCAGGGCTACCGATTCGCCGAGGCCTGCACCCATGATGTATGATGTTGGTGAGAGCATTTCCTGCATACCGGGGCCGCCCTTTGGCCCTTCGTAGCGGATTATGACGACGTCGCCGGCTTTAACCTTGCCAGCGAGGATGCCTTCGCAGGCTTCTTCCTGCGATTCGAAGATGACGGCAGGGCCGGTGTGGTTGAGCATTGCTTTTGATACGCCAGCGGTCTTCACAACGCAGCCCTTAGGTGCCAGGTTGCCGTGCAGTATGGACAGGCCGCCTCTCTTTGAATAGGCATTTTCAAGCGGGTGGATGCATTCGGGGTTCTTCGTTGTCGCGCCAGCGATGTTTTCGCCGAGTGTTTTGCCGGTTACCGTCATGCAGTCGGTGTTAAGCAGACCGTCGATCTTGCTGATCTCGCCGAGTATGGCGCTGATGCCGCCTGCCGCATCGACATCCTGCATGTGCCAGTCGCTTGATGGGGACACCTTGCAGATGTTCGGACATTTTGCGGATATTTCGTTGATTCGGTCAAGGCCGTATTCGATGCCGGCTTCGTTTGCGATCGCCAGGGTGTGCAGTACCGTATTGGTCGATCCGCCCATCGCCATATCGAGTATGAATGCGTTGTCGATGGATTTTTTGGTTACGATGTCCAGCGGTTTAATGTTCTCTCTGGCAAGTTCTACAACGCGGACCGCCGCTGCTTTGTAGAGGTCCTGTCGTTTTGGGTCGACAGCCAGGATCGTGCCGTTGCCCGGCAGCGCCATGCCGATTGCCTCGCACAGGCAGTTCATCGAGTTGGCCGTGAACATCCCAGAGCATGAACCTTGGGTCGGACAGCCTTTGCATTCGAGTTCCGTGAGTCTTTCTTCGTTAATTTTGTCCGCGTTGTATTCGGCGATCCCTTCGAATATGCTTATGAGGTCGATGGTTTCGTCTTTATCGGTTTTTCCCGCTGCCATGGGTCCACCCGATACGAAGATCGCCGGAACGTTTGTCCGCATTGCTGCCATGAGCATTCCCGGTACGATCTTGTCGCAGTTTGGTATGCAGATGATCGCGTCGAAGCAGTGTGCCGTTACCATTGTTTCGACAGCGTCAGCGATGATCTCGCGTGAGGGTAGTGAATATTTCATCCCGCCGTGTCCCATTGCGATGCCGTCGCATACCGCGATGGTATTGAACTCGAAGGCCGCGCCGCCTGCTTCGGTGATCGCCTGTTTTATGGTTCTGCCAACCTTGTTGAGGTGGACGTGGCCCGGAACGATCTCGCAGAACGAGTTTGCGATGCCGATAAACGGCTTTTTGATGTCGTCAGAATTCAGTCCGCATGCCCTGAGCAGACCGCGGTGCGGTGCCCGCTGAAAACCGTCTTTGATGGTGTCACTTCTCATTTTTTTACTCCAAATCAAACTTTGTACCTTATTAAGGCCGCTATTATAGCAGAGATGGCGTTTTGTGACAATGGATTATTGCCGTGTATATTCTTGACTATGCACAGGTCATGGACTACTCTAAAAGGCCTTATTTTGTTTATTTGTGAAAGATGCCGCTATTATGAAAAAACGATACATTTTTTGCCTGATCCTGGTGTTTTCGGCGTGTGTGAATGTCTGCTTTGCCGGTGTCTGGCCCGGAACGCCGAGCCAGTGGCATGGGTTTGACCGGTATGATTTCAGGTATGACGGGCGGCCCTGCATTGTTGTGACCCCCAAAGAGGCCGCCAGCCATAATCCGTGGGTTTGGCGTGCGAGGTTTTTCGGCCATGAACCACAGGCAGATGTCGCACTGCTGGAGAAGGGATTCCATGTTGTTTACATGGATGTCGCCGACATGTTCGGATCGCCAAAGGCGACTGCGCACTGGGACGCGTTTTATAAATACCTTACCGAGTCGCACAATTTTAATCCGAAAGCGGCACTGGAGGGGATGAGCAGGGGCGGGCTTATTATCTATAACTGGGCGGCGGCGAATCCGGAAAGGGTCGCGTGTATTTACGGTGATAATCCTGTCTGCGATTTCAAGAGCTGGCCCGCCGGAAAAGGGAAAGGGAAGTATCATCAGCCGTCATGGCAGGCGTGTCAGGATGCTTATGGTTTCAGCGAGGATCAGGCGATTGCATACAAGCATAACCCGATCGATAACCTTGAGCCTCTGGCAAGCGCGATGGTTCCGCTGCTGCATGTTTGCGGCACAGCTGACAGCGTTGTACCGGTTGCCGAAAATACTGACATTATCGAAAAGCGTTACAGGCAGCTTGGGGGCAGGATCATCGTTATTAGGAAACCGGGGCTGGATCATCACCCGCACAGCCTGAAGGACCCAAAGCCGATTGTTGATTTTATTACGAGCCATACAAGCCCACTGAAGCAGAAGACGTATTCCAATCTTCGCGGCGGGCTGGATAATTGTCGGCTTGTTTTTGAACGCACGGGCAAAGGCAGAGTCGCTTTTCTTGGCGGTTCGATCACTTACAATACCGGATGGCGAATGATGGTGTGCGAGGAACTGCAAAGGCGTTTTCCTGATACGAAGTTCGATTTTATCGCGGCGGGCATTCCATCAACAGGTTCTACTCCGGGAGCGTTCAGGCTGACTCGTGATGTATTCGAGCACGGGACGGTTGATCTATTGTTCGAAGAAGCAGCGGTTAACGACTCATCGAATGGCCGAACAGACACAGAGCAGCTTCGGGCTATGGAAGGAATCGTCCGCCACAGCCGGTTGATCAATCCGAACATTGATATAGTGATGATGCATTTTGTCGATCCGTCCAAGATCGCGGATTACAATAAAGGCAAGGTTCCAGCGGTCATTGTAAATCACGACAGCGTTGCGGCCCATTACAATGTTCCATCTATCAACCTTGCCCTTGAAGTAACCGAACGTATTGGACGCGGTGAATTTACGTGGAAGGGAGATTTCAGGAATCTGCATCCGTCTCGGTTCGGTCAAAGGCTGTACTTTAAGGCGATAAACAGCCTTTTTGACGCTGCATGGCCGGGCGTGCTGTCCGGCTCTGACAAAGTGAAGGCATACGCATTGCCAGGTAAGAAGGATGAGTTCTGTTACGATCAGGGCAGTTTGATGCCCGTTACTGCTGCGGCAAAGCTCAATGGCTTTAAGGTCGATCCGAAATGGGTCAACACGGTTGGCGGCGGGACACGAAATGGCTTTGTTAATGTGCCGATGCTGATCGGCACCGCGGCGGGTGATTCGCTAAAGTTTGCTTTCGACGGTTCGGCGGTTGGTATATTTGTTGCAGCCGGTCCCGATGCGGGCGTGATAGAGTATCGCATCGATAACGGCAAGTGGAAAAAACAGGACCTGTTTACGCGATGGAGCCGCGGCCTGCACATACCGTGGCTGCATGTTTTAAATGCTGAGCTGCCCGGCGGAGAGCATTTACTGGAACTTCGCATCGCAAAGGACAGGAACAAAAACAGCAAGGGTAATGCGTGCAGAATAGTACACTTCTCCGTAAACGCAAACAGCACCACAAATGAGGACGCACTGATGAGCAAAGCACGGGAACTTGCCAAAAAATATTTGATAGTCGATACGCATACCGACGTTCCGTATCGCCTGCACATGGAGATGGAAGATGTTTCGGTACGGACACAGGGCGGTGATTTTGATTATGTGCGTGCATGTCAAGGCGGACTCGATGCTGTCTTTATGGCTGCTTATGTTTCGCCCGAACATGAAGATGACGGCAGCGCAAAGGAACTGGCTGATGAGATGCTTGATATTGTCAGCGGACTTAAGAAAAGATGGCCTGATAAGTTTGAGTTGGCGAAGTCGGCTGGGCAGGTGAAACGGTCAGGCGGTAACAGCAGGGTGCTGGTCGTTATGTCTATCGAGAACGGTGCGCCAATCGAAGGCAGGCTGCAAAATGTCGATTACTTCTACGACCTTGGCGTGCGGTGCATTACACTGGTTCATTCAAAGGCGAATCACATTTGCGACTCGTCGTTTGATACGACACGTAGATGGAAGGGTATAAGTCCGTTTGGCCGGCAGGTCGTTAAGAGGATGAACGAACTTGGAATGATCATTGATGTTTCGCACATGTCGGACGAGGCATTCTGGGAGACTTTGAAAATATCAAAGTCGCCGGTGATCGCTTCGCATTCGGGGTGTCGGCATTTCACACCCGGCTGGATGCGGAACATGAGCGATGAGATGATCAAGGCTCTTGCGGAAAAGGGCGGTGTTATACAGATCAACTTTGGAGCGATGTTCCTAAACACAAACGACAATAAAAAGTTTCAGGCAAGGATGGAACACTGGCAGGCGATAAGGGACAAAGGACTCGAAGGTGACGACAAGCAGGCGTATATCGATAAGTATCTCACCGTCAGGCCCGTATATGAATCTTCCGTCGCTGACGTTGCCAACCATATCGATCATGCTGTCAAGCTGGTCGGTATCGATCATGTCGGTATCGGTTCGGATTTTGACGGCGTCGGTGACGCGGTCCCTGCGGGCCTGGAAGACGTCTCATGTTATCCGAACCTGATCTGTGAGCTTCTAAAGAGGGGTTACAGTGAAAACGACATTGCCAAAATATGCGGCGGGAACTTTCTGCGTGTCTGGAAATCTATCGAGTTGTCGGCAGCGGATGGTCAATTGTAAACTCGTGCAGATTGGCGATTGTTAAAAAATATTTATTCGATATAATGGCCCCAATGGATAAGGACCTTAAAAATAATACGATTGAAGAGCTTGAGCAGATAGTCGACAGCTTCGGCGGCAAGAAGTATCTGGCCAAGTATATATTTTCGTTCATTCACGCGCAGGATATTGTTGAGATTGACGGGCTGACGACGTTGAAGAAAGAACTGCGTCAAAAGCTTGCCGACGAAGGATATTTTATATCGAAGCTGGACCTGGTCGAAAAATTCGTCGACCCGGACGGCACGGTTAAGTATCTGTTTGAGATGGCGGACGGTGTTCGGGTGGAATCGGTATTAATGACCAGCAAGGATCGCAAAACCGTTTGTATCTCCTGCCAGGCAGGGTGCAGAATGGGTTGTGATTTCTGTGCGACGGCCAAGCTTCGTTTCAGGCGTAACCTGACCGCTGCCGAGATTGTCGACCAGGTCAACATGATCGCAAAAGACGCAGGCACGGTCAATAACGTTGTCTATATGGGCATGGGCGAACCGCTTGACAATTACGATGAGACAATGCGGTCGCTGCGGATCATTAACCATCACGCGGGCAAGAATATCGGCCAGCGTCATCTGACGATTTCTACATGCGGAATTCCCGAAGCGATAGATCGGTTCGCCGATGAAAAACTTCAGGTGCATTTATCGATATCATTACACTCTGCCGATCAGAATAAACGCGAGAAACTGATGAGCGTTGCCAACAGGCACGGCCTGGACGAGATCAAAGCGGCGGTTAAGCGTTATCAGCAAAGAACCAACCGGCGTGTGATGTTCGCCTGCTGTATGATCGCCGGTTTCAACGATTCTGACCATGACGCCCGCGGGATCATCAAACTTCTTACGGGCATAAATGCCAACGTCAACCTGATAGAGTTTAACGAGCATCCGGGCTGTGAGCTTGCCGCGTCATCTAACGACAGGGTAGCACGGTTTATGGATTTACTGATGCAGGCAGGGATCGAAACAACTGTACGGTACAAAAAAGGAAGTAAGATCAAAGGAGCGTGCGGGCAGTTGGGGGCAGCCTGGCTCGAAAAGGAGATTGGAAAATGAAATTCAGATCGATAGCTTTATTTATAATGATCGTTTTATTTACAGCAAACCTGTTTGCGGTTGAATTTTTCATCTCGCCGGACGGTAATGACAAATGGTCAGGGACGCTTAAGAAACCAAACGCCCCAAAAAACGACGGGCCGTTCGCGACGCTTCAACGCGCAAGGGATGCTGTCAGGAAGGTCCGAAAGCAGTCGGCGTCTCTTGATGCGGATATTACGGTTTCTCTTCGTAAGGGCATGTATCATGTAAGCAAAACCTTCATGCTCGCCAAGCAGGACAGCGGGACGGAAAATAGTCGCACTGTTTATCAGGCATACGCTGACGAGTCCGTAACTCTTACGGGGGGCAAAGAGATAACCGGCTGGACGAAAGTAACCGATAAGAAAATACTTGACCGGCTTGAGGCTAATGCTATCTCTCATATCCTTCAGGCCGATCTGAAAGCATGCGGTATAATCGATTACGGCAAACTGACCACTCGCGGTTTTGGAAGACCCGTTTCCGCCGCGGCGTTGGAACTGTTTTGCGACAACAAGCCGATGCAGCTTGCCAGATACCCGAACCAGGGCTGGCTCAATATTAAATCGGTCCCTAACGGCAAAGACGGCGGAATGTTCACATACAAAGGTGACAGGCCAAAGCGATGGGGCAATTCCGATGACATCTGGGTGCACGGTTACTGGACGCAGGACTGGGCGGACAGTTATGAAAGTGTCGAACGCATCGACACCGAAAATCGCCAGATATGGACACGTTCTCCGCATGGGGTGTACGGCTATAAGACCGACGCACGCTATTACGTTCTGAATATTCTCGATGAGCTTGACGCACCCGGCGAATGGCAGCTTGACCGAAAAACAGGCACGATATATTTCTGGCCTCCCGAAGGAGATGCTGCATCTAAAACATACGTATCAATGACGGATACCATTATAAGCATGGATGACGTATCTTACGTTACGATCGCGGGGATGACGCTAAAAAACTGCCGGGCCAACGCGATCGATATCCGCAGCGGTCAACACGATCTTATCGCAGGCTGTCATCTTCAGAGCATCGGCAACCGGGCAGTAACTATCTCAGGCGGCAGCGGCAACGGGGTTGTAAGTTGCGATATCCACCATACCGGCGACGGAGGGATCACTATTAACGGCGGCGACAGGCAAACCCTGACGCCTGCAAATCATTATGTCGACAACAACCACATCTATGCTTACGACAGGTGGTGCAGAACCTACAGGCCCGCTGTTATGGTCGCAGGTGTCGGCAATAAAGTATCTCACAACAGGATACACGACGCACCGCACAACGGGATACAGCTTGGGGGCAACGACCACATTATCGAGTTCAACGAAATTTACGACATCTGCAAAGAGACCGGAGATGTCGGTGCGTTCTATATGGGCAGGGACTGGACACAACGCGGGACCGTTATCAGGCACAATTACTTTCACGATATTCACGGGCCGTACACTCACGGCGCGATGGCTGTCTATCTCGATGACGCGGCAAGCGGCATAACCATTTTCGGCAATGTATTCTACAAGGCGTCCAGGGCGGCCTTTATCGGCGGCGGACACGACAATATCGTTGACAATAACATTTTCATAGACTGCTATCCATCCGTTCATATTGACGCACGCGCACTGGGCTGGGCCAAAAAATACGCCGTTAAGAGTGGAAGCTGGAATATGTACGAAAAGCTCGAAAAGGTAAACTACAAAAAGCCTCCATACAGCGACCGCTATCCTGCTCTGGCAAAGATACTGGATAATGATCCGGCAATTCCGGCTGGAAACATTGTCAGGAACAACGTGTCTTTCAAAGGCAGATGGATCGATCTGCAGGGCGTGAAAAAAGAATGGGTCAAATTCGGCAGCAACTTTGTCGACAGCGATCCTGGTTTTGCTGATATTGCCAATGGTGACTTAACACTTCGCAGCGACAGCAAAGTCTTTAAAAAGCTGCCTGGTTTTAAAAAGATACCGTTCAGGGAGATCGGTCTGTACAAGGATAAATACAGGAAAAATATCGGCAAAAAAGAGTAAATGATGAGTTGATCAAAGGAATATAGTATGAAGACACGTCGTGATTTTTTGAAGGGCTTGATGGTAGGTGCTGTCGCAACCATAGGTCCGTCGGCCGGTTTTGCCGGTCTTGTCGCCGGACAGAAGCGAAAGCCCAATGTTGTTATGATAGTATGTGACGATCTTAACGATTATGTTACGGGTATGGAAGGGCATCCTCAGGCAAGTACGCCAAACGTAGCCAGACTTGCTAAGTCCGGGGTAGCTTTCAAAAGGGCCTACAGCAACAATCCCGTCTGCGCACCGTCTCGGGCCAGCTTCCTTACCGGGATATATCCGCATACTTCGAAAAATCTGTTCTGGAACAAGTGGTTCAATAACCCGGTGCTCAAGAATTCCAAAACCATCATGGAGCACTTCAAAGATAACGGCTACCATGTCGCAGGTTCCGGCAAACTCATGCATCACCATCTGGCTTCAGTTTGGAGCGAGTTCAAGCATAAGGCCGACTACGGGCCCTTTGTCTATGACGGCAAGGAAAGGGTAGCTCATCCATCAGTGCCCGAACCCTTCAGAAGTATCGGGGCAGTTGACGGTTCCTACGCTCCGTTGTCGGATGCACCCTATGGTTCAAACGACAAAGGCGGCAGGGGCTGGATCTACGGAACCTGGGGCAAGGTTAATAAATTCAACTATATCGACGAGGAGAACCGCGACCCTACCCCGGACGAACGAAATGCTGCCTGGGCACAAAACCGGATCAACCAGTTCGCAAAAGAAAACAACAACAAGCCGTTTTTTCTGGGCGTTGGTTTCATTCGTCCTCACACACCGCTGCATGTTCCGAAGAAGTATTTCGATATGTTCCCGCTGGACTCCGTTAAAGTACCCGTGATCAAGCCCAACGATGCCGAAGACTGCCACTACACGGATGTGTTTGACAGTGACATGAAGGGATTGAAGTATTTTCGTCTGCTCAAAGAATCGTACCCGGATATCGATACAGGCCTCAAAGCGTTTACCCAGGCCTATCTTGCCAGTGTAGCCGCAGTTGACGAATGTATTGGCACGGTAATTGATGCTGTGGACAACAGCCCGTTTAAAGACAATACCATTATCGTTGTTACGAGCGATCACGGTTGGAACATGGGCGAGAAGGATTACCTTTTCAAGAACTCACTCTGGGAAGAAAGTACGCGTGTTCCGCTTGTCATCAGAGCGTCAGGTGCAGCGGTCCCCAGCGGTATTGCCGAGCACCCTGTTTCACTGATCGATATATATCCAACACTTGTTGACCTCTGCGGACTTCGAGGTGATACGAGAAAGAACAGTAAAGGCGCCAGGCTCGACGGCCATAGCCTTGGTCCTTTCCTCAAGGAACCGAAGTCCGCGACATGGGATGGTCCCGATGCGGCGCTGACGATGATATATGCTGGTGAAAAAACAGGGAATGACCCTGCCAGGCAGCATTGGTCCGTTCGAACAAAAAGGTGGCGATACATTCTTTACAATAATGGCAGTGAGGAGTTGTACGATCACGATGTCGACCCTTATGAATGGACCAATTTGTGCGGCCAAAGCCGTTACCAAAAGGTTAAAGCCGAGCTGAGGACCAAACTCTTAAGTATGAATGGTCAGCAAAATAATAATGGAACAGCGAAGCTCAAAAGAGAATAGATCATTTGTGATCGTTCCCTACAAATGCAGAGTAAGTGAATCAATAACCGGTTGTAATTAATCGGCTTATAAAGAGGTGGTTTCGGCCGCGAAAATAAAAAACGACAAAATCGCCCTAAGCATTCTTGGCGCTGGGGCTGCATCTGTGTATTGTATTAGGCTCAATATCGTATTGAAGGCATTTGGCTTTGTGGCCGGTGTATGATTGCGAATCAGTTTATTAGCGAAAGGCGGCAATAATGGCACCGGCAAAAGATGGTGACACGGTAAAAGTAAATTACACCGGCAAACTGGAAGACGGCAGCGTTTTTGACAGAAGTCAGGGCGGCGAGCCGCTTGAGTTTAAGATCGGCGATGGTACAGTAATACCGGGTTTTGAGAACGGGGCACTAGGTCTTGAGTCTGGCCAGAGTAAAACGGTTTCCATACCATGGGCTCAGGGATATGGTCCGTGGCGCGAGGAACTTTTAGCCAAGGTCCCGATTGCAGACATGCCCGAAGGTATCGAGCCGAAGGTAGGTCAAAGGTATCATATTCCTATGCATACCGGCGGCAAGGCGATCGTTACGATCACCGAAGTAACCGAAACGGAAGTGTCGATGGACGGCAATCATCCGCTTGCGGGCAAAGATCTTACCTTTGATATAGAACTGGTCGAAATAGTTTCATAATGATAACGTATATTTTGGGAGTTGACAAATGGTTAGACGTTTAGGTTTTAGTGTTATGACGATCTTGCTTTGCACGGTGCTTTTCGGTTGTGCGTCCGATTGCCGCCAACCTGTTCGGGTAGACGATTATGACGGTGTGATCAAGGTGGCCTGCGTAGGTGACAGCATAACTTTCGGCAGCGGAATCGCTGACCGGGCAAAGGACAGCTATCCGGCTCAGTTGGGTATGATGCTTGGCGAAAAATGGGACGTAAGAAACTTCGGAGTAAGCGGCGCAACGCTTCTGAAAAAGGGCAACAAGCCATATTGGGTGCAGGGAGCTTTTGTAAGTGCGCTTGGGTTTAAGCCGGATGTTGTTATTATCAAGCTGGGCACGAACGATACGAAGCCGCAAAACTGGAAGCATAAACAGGACTTTGCAAGCGATTACAAAGAAATGATCGCCCGGTTCCGTTCGCTCAACGAAAACGTGCTGGTATGGGTTTGCCTGCCGGTTCCGGCGTATCCGGAAAATTGGGGCATACGAGATTCGGTGATCAAAGGCGATCAGA
>DAOWHR010000358.1 GCA_030641315.1 Anaerohalosphaeraceae bacterium
AACCCTGTTCTGTAACTAATTTTGCTGCCTGTAATTTAAACTCTTTGCTGTACTTTCGGTACTTTGCCATGACGGATGCTCCTTGTAAATGTGAGCAGTATAACCTCTCACCAAGTGTCCGTCATCTGTTTAGCACCTCATATCGTGGACGATGTCGGCCTTTTTTTTATGCGATTTTGGTTCTACAGCTAGTAGGTCAGTGTTTTTTATATAGCCATATTGTACCAGCAACGATTTCCGTGACTGTGGTTTCTATTATTCCTGGGATAAAATTTCATTTATAACTGCGATCAGTTCTTTGGTGTCTTTTGATTTCGCGAGCATGATATTTTCACCGTATCTGTAAACTTCGTTCTCCGATAGAAGGCAGGTTGAGTATATTACGGGTATGTTCTCTGTAATTGGCTCCTGCTTTAACAGCGATGCCACTTCACCTCCATCCATGTCAGGCATTTGTATGTCAAGGACAATTATGTCCGGCCGTTCAATTTTCGCTAATAACAGAGCATTTGCCCCATTCTCTGCTGTAACAACCTTGAAACCGGCAGCGGTCAATTGTTTCTCAATCACAAGCAATGTGTCTTGTTCGTCATCGACCAGCAATATTTTTTTATTGTCCATCGCAGTATCCTTTTCTACCCAATCACTAAATCTTTTCGAGTACGGTAATTGGTAACATAAACGAAACGGTTGTGCCTTTGCCAGGCTCCGATTCAGCCCATATTCTGCCGTTGTGCAATTGAATAATATCTTTAGAAATGGAAAGCCCTAAGCCTACACCACCTGTTTTTTTGTGGTTATTGCAAGATATCTGTTCGAACCTATTGAAAATTCTGTGCATATCTTCCCTGGTGATTCCACGGCCAGTATCCTTCACAGAGACACATAAGACATTATTGTCCATACCTGTAGCAATTGCTATAGCACCTTTTTCAGTGAATTTAATGGCATTATGAACAAGGTTGGTCAATACCTGGATGATCTTGTCTCTATCAAACTTTATCTTTGGTAATTGGCCGTCAAGCTTCATTGAAATGTTTAGCCCCTTCTTTTCGGCCAGCCTGGTCATAAGTCCATAAACTTCCTGGGCCGTTTCATTAATATCGTTATCACACAGATCGAGAACAGTTTTTCCTGAGTTTAATTTTTGGCAATCCAGAACGTTGTCGATCAATCTTGCAAGGCGATCTACATTTCTCTCGGACACTGCCAGGAATTTTTTCTGTTCTTCGTTCACTTGCCCGGCCAAACCATCCAGAACAATTGCAATGCTTTCCCTGATCGCTTTTAGAGGAGTACGTAATTCATGTGAAACGGTCGCTACAAAATCTGATTTCATATTTATCAGGTCCATCTGTTCTTTCGCAGAGTTTCTGTATTCTGCAAACCAGTAGTTTTCTCTGGAGATAATAAGAAAGGCGGTAATGAGCAGGAGAATGAATCCTATTGTTTTTACTACCGCGTCCAGTTTGACTCTTAAGGCGATACCTTTTGAACGCTGGTCCAGTAAAGTTCGTTCTTCTTCATCCATTTTCAGCACCAACGTCTGAATTTCATCCATGATCTGTTTTCCTGTTCCGGTCAGGATCACCTTCTTGACAGCTTCTGCCCCTTTGTTTTTTTGCAGAGTGATCATTTCCTGAAGATCCTGCATTTTTTCCGTGACAAGTCTTTCGCATGTATCGATTCTCGTTTGCTGTGTGATGTTGTCAGCAGCTATACCGCGAAGAGTCGTAAAGTGGGATTTGACTCCCTTTTCGACATATTTATACGGATCGAGATAAGATTCCTGACCGGTTAACATGAAACCACGCTGCCCCATTTCAGCATCTTTGAGGCTTGAAAGGAAATACGAAAGATTTACAAGTACTTCTCTTGTATTAGTAGCCCAATTGAAATCTTTTTGTATCCTGACAAGGCTCTGGGAGGAAGTGCTGCTGATAGCCACCAAAATCACCAGACTCACCGCGATACCGAAGTAGGCATACTTCTCAATCTTTTTCCATTGTTTCGTCAAAAGTAAATTATCTACAATAATCAAAGCACTTCTCCTGAGCGATGTTTACAATTCGTTAAAGATCAATATTGTGATCCGGCGTTGAAGCCTACAGTTTCTGTTATCAGATCAAATTGAGAATCAGAATCATCTGAAGGCCATATATCTTTATTCTTTTCATAAGCTACCTGAAAAGCTTCGACAACCTCCGGGTCAAACTGTAAACCTGCACAATCAATGATCTCCTGCAGGGCTGTTTCGTGTGACTTTGCCATGCGGTACGGCCTGTCTGTGGTCATAGCGTCAAAAACATCCGCAACAGCTAAGATACGCGCGCCGATTACGATCTCTTTTCCCTTAAGTCCATCTGGATATCCGTTTCCGTCAAATCTTTCGTGGTGCTGCCTTATAATCGGAAGTTCCTGATTGAATAATCCGATTGGCTCTAAAATTTCCACGCCTGCTATAGTATGCTGTTCGATGATTTGTCTGTCACAATCTCCTAACGGTTCTGCTTTATACAGTATCGAGTCGGAAATGCCAATTTTGCCGATGTCATGCAATAACGCGGCAACTTCGAGTTTTTCTCTCAATTCCTGCGACACTCCCATTTCGTCGGCGATCGCGATCGCAAATGCCCTAGTATTCTTGCCATGATCGGCGGTGTACTGGTCCTTGGAAGCTATTGTTTTCATAAATGCGGACACCACTTCAATGACCTGTGATTGTATTTGTTTTGATAAAGAAGATATTTTGGCTTGCAGTTCGAAGTACTCGCCAGCAAACATTTTTTCCGGTTTTTTAACCAAGTGCGCATCTTCCCAGCAAACGATGCGGTTTCTGCCTTGTTTCTTTGCCATATAAAGCGCATTGTCTGCTCTTTTAATTAGTTCAAGCGAATCGTGTGAGTCGATGGAGGCTATTCCAATACTGATCGAAATTGAAATGCTGTTCTCTCCGATATCCCAATGGCATTCATCGATTATCCTTCGTATTTTCTCTGCGGCCTTGACGGCTTTTGAATGCGTAGTCTCCGGCATCAGAATGACAAATTCTTCTCCGCCGTACCTGCTTACGACATCGAGCGGGTATGTGTTTTCTTTCAGTATCTTTCCAATTTGCCTCAGCACCCTGTCTCCGGTAAGATGACCATAGGTGTCATTAACTTTCTTGAAATGATCGATGTCAAGCATCATCAGAGTTAACGAATTGCCTTTTATTCGCGCAAGGAACATTTCACGTTCAAGCATATCGAAAAAGCGTCTTCGGTTGGCTAAATTCGTAAGTTCATCGGTATGCGCAAGCAGCAGTATCTTTTCTTCCAGAACAATAGTTCTCATGACGCTTTCAACACGTGCTCTAAGTTCGCCGGGGTCAAACGGTTTTGCGATATAATCGACTGCACCGGCATTGATCCCTGCAGCTTTATCGCATGGCTGATCATTGGCCGAAATAAATATTATAGGTATTGCCGATGTTACCGAACCGGCCTTGAGTCTTCTGCAAACTTCGAGTCCGTCAATTTCGGGCAGCATTACATCCAATAAGATTATGTCAGGTCTTTCATCGGCGGCAGCATTGATCCCGTCATGGGCATTATCAACCAATAAAACGTTATAACCCATTTTGCCGAGGTGCTTTTGCAGCAGGAACAGATCGGTCTGGCTATCGTCTATGACTAATATTTTTCTTGTTTTGCAGTCTTTCATTTTTCTCTCCGGTATGCATTATCTTTTGACGTCTACCTTTTCAGGCGGTCGATTAAACTTCTATTGTTTTTTTGTTAGTTTTTTGTATCCAGTCCGGCTGTGATAAGAATGAAACCACCCTGTAATATTCTGTCTCCAAAGCTTCATAAATTGAGGCGGCAGATTCGGTATCATCTTCTTTGCCGAAACTTTCCAGCTTACAGGCTATGTCTGACAACAACTTTGCACCGATATTTCCGGCAGCACCCTTTATCGCATGTGCATTAAACTGAATTGCTTTACTGTCTCTTGAGAGTACGGCTTTTCGGGTGTCTTCAAATCGTTCTTTACAGTCAGCTAGAAAAATTGGAACGATCTCTTTGATCAGTTCCTCATCTCCCAGTCTGGCGATGAGTTTTTCAAAGTCGATAATGTCTTCAGATGTCTCCATACCTGTCGTTAAATTTCGATATTCGTTTTCTCCGGTTTGTTGTGAGCATAGTTTTTTCGGTCCATCGAGCCGGTCCTCAACGTTTTCGATATTTTCAGATCGGACCTCAGGGGAGATGTATTGGCATATTTTGTCCAGCAGCTTTTGACGATCGATCGGCTTGGATAAATAGTCAGAGCAGCCTGCAATAATACACAGACTCTCGTCATTGCTCATGGCATTTGCAGTAAGTGCGATGATCGGCGTCTCGATTGAATTTTCTCTTATCACCTTTGCGGCTTCATATCCGTTCATGGACGGCATTTGTATGTCCATAAAGATCAAATCAAAATGGCGACTTAATGCCTGTTGGACCGCCTCGTTGCCATTATTAACCAGCGTTACCTCAAATCCGATCTTTTCCAGAAGAAGTCTAATGAGTTTCTGGTTGGCAAGGACATCTTCGGCGACCAATACCCGGCCAGAAAATTTTGTTTGGTTTGAATGTTCTTTGTGATCATTCATTTGCGTGTTTCCTTTCATGTCCTCTAACAGTTCATCCTGACCGATCTCCATGCCAGCAGGTATTACCAATGAGAATACAGACCCTTGTCCATAAACACTTTTTACGGATAACTCACCCCCCAGCAGTTCTGTCAGTTGTTTTGTAACAGCCAGGCCCAATCCAGTCCCCTCGTACTTGCGAGAGGTTGAGTTATCGACCTGTTTAAATGAGTCAAATATCTCTTTTTGACTTTCAGAAGGTATTCCAGGTCCTGTGTCTTCTACATCAAACCGAATATATGGTTCGCCGTTTTTATCCTCGATACTGAGTTCCAAACAGACGTAACCGCTGTCGGTGAATTTGATCGCATTACTAATAAGGTTGAGAATACACTGGCGCAGTCTGCCAGGATCAGTTTTAATCAGCTGCGGCAATTGCCTGTGGTGAACACACTTTAATCTCAACCCTTTTTTCTCGGCCCCGGGGCGAACCAGCGTTTCTATTGTCTTGATCAGCTCAGGCAAATTAACCAGAGTTTTGGTTATCTCTAATTTACCGGCTTCGATCTTGGAGTAGTCCAGAATGTCGTTAATTAGTTGAAGTAAATGGAGGCCGCTTTCTCTTATGGTGTTAACAAAGTCTTTTTGATTGTCAGGCATCGGTTCTTCCGACAGTATATCGCTAAAGCCTATGATGGCATTCATTGGAGTTCGGATCTCATGACTCATATTTGCAAGAAACTGGCTCTTGGCAGCGGTGGCGGCTTCAGCCTGTTTACGTGCATTGACAAGTTCGGTCACATTGATAACGTTCATTAAAACGCCGCTGTAACTATTGTTTTGGTAGATAGGTTGTATTCGAACAATTACTTCCGCTCCGGCTAAAGAGCGTTGTATTGTATAAGGTTTGCTGTTTGTGTTCTTCCTGAATTTTTGTATAAGCCCGATGATCTTTTGTGGGATGTAACTTTGATGAATGTCTTCGATCCGGGAACCGATGATCTTATCATGTGGAGTATTTGTGAACCGGCAGAAGTATTCATTTGCTTCTATGATGCGGTTGTCGGCGTCAGCAAAAACTACTCCTTCGTCCATTCCTGAGATCATAGCTGATAGTTTTGCTTTCTCCTGGTCGGCAGTTTCTCTGGCCTGTTGTAACTCCTCAATAAGCTCGGTTTGCTGTTGTTCGATTCGCTTGCGTTGTGTGATGTCCACAAATGTTTCCAGCAGTACCTTTTCGCCATCCAGTTCAATTTCTGTTACGGTCTTTAAAATTGGTATTTCGCGTCCGTCAAGACGGCGAACGATTCGTTCGGAGTTGTCAACTGGTTGCTTCTCGTCCATGATCGGACAAGATTTCTGATCGGCGGTACAAAAGTATTCCTTGCAGTGCTGGCCACACAGGGCCTCGGAGTTTTCTACACCAGCCAGCGAGCAGACATATTTGTTTGCCCAGCGGATCCTGCGATCCCTGCCGATGACTACCACGCCGAACGGGCTTCTAGAAAGTATTGTCTTGAGGTTATTTTGTGCCCTGACCACTTCTTCCTGAGCCTTTTTGCGATC
This sequence comes from Anaerohalosphaeraceae bacterium, assembly GCA_030641315.1. Classification (GTDB taxonomy): domain Bacteria; phylum Planctomycetota; class Phycisphaerae; order Sedimentisphaerales; family Anaerohalosphaeraceae; genus DAOWHR01. Next base: position 6,185 of record DAOWHR010000358.1, read on the forward strand.
GCTGATGTCTCGCACAACTGCCTGGAGAACCTGTTTGCCATCCAGTTCCATTGCGTTTAGCAGGACTTCGGCATAGAATTCAGTTCCGTCAATAGTTTGATGTACCCACTCGAAATGATTGCTGCCGTTCTTCATTGCGGCAGTTATCCTCTCATTGGCCAGCGTCATCGAGTCAGTGCCGCATGGTTGTACAGGCGGAGACAGGTTTGCGGGATGTTTACTGCAAAAATCCTCTTTGTCTCTGCAGTTAAACATTCGCACCGTTGCGTTGTTGCAGTCAAAGAAACCCTTTTCATCCAGCAGCATAACCGCATCGCTGGACGATTCGAACAATGTTCGATATTTCGTTTCGGACCGTATGCGATCAGCGATGTTTTTTGACATTTTGGAAATCATTTTCTACCTTTCGCCATAAGCCTGAATTCACCATGAATCAAGGACTGTCGAAGTTTTGCTGCTTTTATTGTCATGTCTCTCGATCTACTTATGTTTATCAGGTTTACATTGTAGTATCGATATGATAATAGAGGCGCTTAACGGCGTGATTCATAGACTTGAGGGTGAAAAATGCTAGTTCTGGTACAGTAAAAGGCTGTATGTAAGGGGGGGGGGAGAGCGGAGATTTTGAACCGAGGGATCAAAACCATTATTGATATAAGAGAAAAGTCTGATGATTAGCGGAGTGTCAGATCAAGCATGTACGCTGATTATTTCTTCACGAATGGCGTATTTTACAAGCTCAGCAATATTGTGCACATTTAGCTTATGCATGGTTTTACTGCGTCGCCATTCAACGGCTTTAGCGCTGATATTCAGCTCATGCGCCACTTCTTTAGTTGTTTTGCCCTCTGCAAGCAACTGAAGCACCTGTCGTTCCTTGGCCGTCAGCAATGAATACGGTGAAACATCATCCTGCGAACGATGCACAAAACCCTCAATAACCAGGCTGGTAATTGAAGGACTGAGATAGACCTTTCCCGAAGCAACTGATTCTATTGCGGCTATCAACTCCTGACAACCACCATACTTCGAAACATACCCAATTGCACCGGCTTTGAACATTTCACGCACGTTGCGGTTTTCCAGATGCGCAGAGAACGCGACAATTTTAATCCCAGGCAGTTCCCGGGCAATCTGACGTGCAGTATCAATGCCGTTTAGGACCGGCATCAGGCTGTCCAAAATGAGAATATCAGGTCTAGATTCGTGTGCCAGTTGAACCGCCATCCTGCCATCAGCGGCTTGGCCGACAACCTCCATATCAGGAAGAATCTCCAGAAAAGACCTCACGCCTTCCCGCACAACTTCAAATTCATCTGCAATCAATATCCTTATACTCATTTGCATTCCCGCAATGTCGGTTTATCTGGATGTCAGCGATGCGTCACGGAGTTCATTTGCCCCAAAAACTTTCCAAAAACTTATGGAACATATATTGTGTCCAATTCTCTATCCTGACCCTTGGCAGATCATAAATATTTATTTTTCCGGCAAGATCGACCATGCTGTAAGCATTGTCATTGGCATGATTGGCCATACTGTAAGCATTTCCGCAAGCAAGGCTAAAATGATTATCCTTCAGTATTCTGCTGGTTCCAGCTTTGTCACTATCATTATCTCCGCCGAACGGATAAGAAAAATATTCAATTTTGTGGCCGAGGACTTCTTCCAAAACCTCTTTATTCTTTGATATCTCCTGCGTTTGCTGCCATTGTGTCAGTGATGATAATTTTACCCCGCTGTGTGTGTGTCCGCCAATTGTGATAAGGTCACATTCGTCAAGCTCTTTGAGTTCCTGTGCATCTAATGTTCTATGGTTGTCCAGTTCCTGTGCCTGCAAGTCGATAGACCCAATGATCTGGTTCAGGATTTCCTGCTGCTCTTCGGCAGCCTTGTCGATCAGGATAGAGTATAGGTCGTAGTATGCTCTGAATTTATCAAGTTGGGTAACCAGCGGCCACTTTTGTAATTTGCCGTCGATCTCGACTTGAAGGTGTCCACTGAAGTGATTGGCTACAAAGTAATCCTTTAACGTGTCCCACCAGAATTGCCCTCGTTTTATCATGTTTGCTGATGTTGAAAACACCGATGCAATGGTATGGTGTCTTTCAAGTATGTCCTTTGCGGTATAGAGAACATCAGCGTAACCTCCGTCAAATGTAACCATCACGGTACGTGGTTGAAAAGGAGTAGATGTCTCAATGTGCAGCTTCATTTCATCTACTGATATTACATTGCAGTTGTTCGCAAGGTATTCCATGTGGGTTTCGAAGTTGTACGGTTCAACTGTCCATTGCAGAGGGTCGTACGCCTGCAAACCGACTCTGTGGTACTGAAGGATCAGGCATGTATCGACCGTTGACCCTGTCGATCGGTTTCCTGCTGTTGCTGTTTTGAACAACAGATTATCCATGATTTACGCCTCTGAATATAACAGCTCTATCCGGTTTCCGGATGTTCTGAGTAATATTGTTCGCTGCTATTATATCGGATAATCAATGCGGGGGTTGGCACAGTATATAGCAAATCTAATGGAGTATATTGCTATGTCGGTAATTAGCCAAAGGATATATTATACGAATTTCAGTTAATTAGAGCTGATTTCATCCACGGAAATAAGCATAAACTTGAAAGTTCTTCTTCTTGATTTGATATCCATAGCCAGGCCTCGTCGACAGCGGCTTCCAGATCATCAATGGTAGGATATAATCTG
>DAOWHR010000424.1 GCA_030641315.1 Anaerohalosphaeraceae bacterium
ATCAAAGCAGTCGCAATGGAAGTATCTCGATGACGGCAGCGATCAGGGGACCCTATGGAAAGTATTGTCGTTCAACGATAACTCATGGTCAGAAGGTGCTGCGGAACTCGGTTACGGGGATGAGGACGAAGCGACGGTTCTAAGTTTCGGGCCTGATCCAGATAACAAATATACCACCACTTATTTCAGACACAGTTTCATTGTCTCAAATGCCGATCCGATAACCGACCTGACCGTCAGGCTGAGACGTGACGATGGTACGGTTGTTTATCTTAACGGCGATGAGTTGTTTCGCGACAACATGCCAGATGGGGCAATTAATCACCTCACTGTTGCAAGTACTTTTGTAACCAACGATAACGAATCGACATTTTTTGAATTTGGTAATTTAGATGAGTCCCTGTTGGTTGACGGCGAAAATGTAATTGCTGTTGAAATACATCAGCATAATCTTACAAGCTCTGACATAAGTTTTGACCTTGAGCTTGCTGCGACAAAAACACTTGGTGATTTACCCATTGATCTGGTCAACAGCACACAATTTAAGTCTCGAGTATTTTCTGCCGACAAGTGGGGAACTCTTAACGAGGCTACTTCTGCAGTTGGGGCTGTTAAGGAAAGTTTTCGTATCACTGAGATTATGTATCATCCTGCTGGCGATCCTAACTCTGAATTTATCGAGCTTAAGAATATCGGCACCGAAACTATCAACCTGAATCTTGTCAGGTTCGCTAATGGCGTTGACTTTACTTTCCCCGGCAGCGCCGTTGCCGCTGGTGAGTATGTTCTTGTGGTTAAGAATACCGAGGCGTTCAACGGGCAGTATCCATCGTTTAATGGTACTATTGCCGGCGAGTATACCGGCAGTCTTGATAACAACGGTGAAAAGATACGGCTTCAGGACGCTCTGGGCATGGCCATCCACGAGTTCTCATACAAGGACGGCTGGTACGGTATTACCGATGGCGAAGGATTTACGCTTACAGTCATCGATCCGGCAAACGCTGATCCGGCTATGTACGGCGACAAGGACACCTGGCGGGCAAGTACGAATTTTGGCGGCACACCCGGAACAGACGACGTCGGCCCCAAACCGGGCGACATCGTTATTAACGAATTGCTTGCTCATTCGGACACATGGCCCAACGACTGGATAGAACTTTACAATACTACCGGCAGCGAGATCAATATTGGGGACTGGTACCTGAGTGACAATAATGACGACGATCCGAACCTGATGAAGTATCGCATCGCTGACGACACTACGATTGCAGGCAACGGCTATATTGTCTTTACGCAGGAACAACACTTCGGCGATTCGTTCGCTCTCAGTGAGAACGGAGAAAAGGTCTGCCTTACATCCGCGGCAGGCGGTGTGCTGACGGGCTATCGCGAGGTTGAAAGCTTTGGCGCATCCGAAGTCGAAGTGTCGCTCGGAAGGTACTACAAGGCAAGCACGGAAACATACAACTTCGTTGCGATGAGCAGCAGCACGTTGGGCTATGCCAACGCCTATCCCAAAGTCGGCCCAATCGTCATCAGCGAGATAATGTATCATCCCACATCAGGCGGGGCATTTGACAAAGATGAATACGAATATATTGAGCTTTGCAACATCAGTGGTTCGGCGGTGACGCTTTTCGATGATGATCTTCAGCTTGGCTGGAAGTTCACTGATGGTATCGACTACACGTTTGATCAGACCGTGACGATCGATCCCGGCCAACGGATCATTGTCGCATGCAACCTGGCTGCTTTTGCCGAGCGTTACACCGTTCCTACAGGGACGCAGGTGCTTGGCCCATTTGAAAATGATACTAATCTTAAAGACTCCGGGGAACGACTGCAAATCGGCAAGCCCGGCGACATCGACACCACAGGCATTCGGCAGTACATACGAGTTGACCGCGTAACATACAGTGACGGCTCGCATCCGGAAGAAACCGACCCATGGCCAACAGAAGCAGACGGCAGCGGCAAGAGCCTGACAAGAAAAATACTAACCCTATACGGTAACGACCCATCAAACTGGCAGGCAGAACAACCATCACCCGGATTGTAGAAATATGAGTTGAATCAGATTTACTCATGGCGCAGTGATTTGATCGGGGCCATATCCGCTGCTCGACACACCGCCAAACAGCGTCAGGAGCTGCATGATTATGGCACAGATAGGGTCATTTATTGTGAATTTAAGCATGATCGGGGGATGAATTTGATGCTGGCACGTGGTCGGAACAAATAAACTTGCATTATTCCACAAGTAAAGGTGCGCCGATGCGGCTTGTTCGTTTATATTTGTAAAGGGCCCTGGAAACGATTATTTACGAGGATAAATTGAAAGAACGACACAGAAAAGCAATTGAGTTATTGGACGAGCACGGCGATCAATTACATCGGTTACTGACCAGACTTACGCTTTGCGACAATATTGTCGGCGATTTGATGCAGGAACTGTTTATACGGCTTAGCGGATCAGGGAGTTTTGGCCGGGCGAAAAATCCGTTTGCGTTTGCTTGGCGTACGGCTGTGAATCTGGCGTATGACTGGCGAAGGAAGCATAAGATACGGTGCTGTTCGCTTGGTGACGAGGCGTTTCAAATCCCCGGGGATGAATCGGTATTAAACAAGACGATCCGGGCCGAGCAGGTGCAGCGTGTTCTTGATGCGGTGATGGGATTGGATGAGCCGGGCAGAAGCGTCGTTCTGATGCGGTATATCGAGCAGCAATCATACGACCAAATTGCCGAGACACTTGGGAAGAATGAGAGCCATATGAGATCGCTGTGTTCTAAGTCGATC
>DAOWHR010000202.1 GCA_030641315.1 Anaerohalosphaeraceae bacterium
CCATTGCGACTGCTTTGATATCAGGGTGCTTTGATATGTGCCCGCAGTAGTGTCAAAAATACTAGCGTTGGGATTTGTGCCCCCTGATGGCAAACGCGGATCCGAACCGTTAGTAGTATAATAAACTGTACCAACCGAATTTGGATTGCTAAATGACACACTGTCTCCTGCAGCAGCATAAGATCCTGCGTTGGCAGCAACGCTGTTGAGGGCGATTGAGGGAGGCCTTAACGCGAAATCAATTGCCATTTGGCTGTCGATCCATGCAGTACGCTGTGCTATCCAGTCCTTAAGGTAATTTACTTCGCCCTCCCAGTTGCCAAAATCACTGGAATCTGTTTCGGGCCATCGAGCAAAATTGCGAAACTGGGCCTCTGCAAGCTGACTTCTCATGTTTTCGATAACCACATTGATGTTAGCAATACTTAGAACTGTCTCCCGCAAATGGTACCATCGATCGGCATAGGCAAGCTTGAAAGTTTCATCCTGAAACAATCTTCCCCACCAGCGGTAAATGATGTGCCTGTCACTGTCACCAAAATAGTAAGTCGCATCGCCGCTTCCACGCCAGCCAATAGGGTTCCAAACGCGGTTACCCCACGGATCGTAATGTGTGCCTAGAGATATATTCATATCCCATAGCGGCCCCATTTCAAGTTTGCCGTATCTGCTCTTATACATAAAGGCACTCAAACGCAGAGCATCCGCATTCATACAAAACATATTGAGCAGGTTGTGGTCTATAGCCGCTCCTTCGTCCAAATATGCCCTGTAGCCGGTTGAAGGGTCAGTATAATTTGTACTGTAGAGGGCATTCTCAAAAGTCTGAGTGTAATTTTTGATCCAGTTTTTCTGAGCAGACGTTATTTTTCCCAACTTGGGATATTCGTTAATAAGCCTCACTCCCCTTGATGTATAAAAAGTCGAGTCGCTGGATGCCCTGTCATGCCTTAGAATATACCCACCCGCAATTTCCGGCATCGCATTGTCAGCATCTTCGAGCTTTTCGATGTCAACTCGCTCGGAATCGCGCTTTATTTTTTCCATCAGTACATAGACACCGACATAATCATCGTATGAAATATCTCCGCCGTCTTTGTTAAAAAACACTTCGACAAATCTCGTACGAACTGCATACCGGCCGATCTGGTTGCTCAGTTCATACATAAATGAGTTACGCATCAATGTCCTGTCAATAGTATAAGGGCCGTACAGTATCCAGTCGGATTCGGATGGCATACCAAGCAGCGACACAGATTTGTCATCCCCAGCTTCATCCCAAATCTCAAAACCATAGTTGCCTTTAGGCTGATTCAGTGTGCTTGAGCCTCTGCGTTCGATACCGATTCTGCTGTCAAGCGTATAGCTGTCCACCGTCGAGGTTCTGCCCAGGCCCGGTTCAAAAACCATCATGTATGCTTCCTGCTTAGGCTCATTTGGTACAGAACCGGCTGCAAAATTCTCGATCAGTATCACAGGCAGATTTGAGGTGAATGTCGACACCGAACTGTCAAGTTTTACGAAACGCTTTGTAACAACTTCGCTTTCTGCGATGCCGGGCTTATAAGCAATGGCTTTTATAACCTTGGTATTATCAATAGTAATTGGCGATGAGTATGCATAGCCGTGGGATGGCGACGGTTCTGATCCGTCAAGTGTATAGCGGATAATCGCATCGGGATCGTCAGTGTATAAACCGAAATTTAAGTTACCTGTAAAAGCTCCACCATTGACCGAAAACTCAGGCGATGAAACCATATACTGAATACTGCCCTGGTTGGTTGCACCTGGAGTAGGATAAAGCGTATGCCACTGCTGCCCGGCATCGGTTGTTCGGCCGTAAGAAACATCGGCAAACTGATCTCCAAATACTTTGCTCTCGATCAAATTTCCATCAGGGGAGAACAGAACGATTTCCTCACCATCGGCATCCAGCTTAAAATCGGCATGAAGAACACCCTGTGCGGGCTTGCCATCGGCCCATATCACAAGATAGCCGCCAACGGCAATAGTTGTTTCCGAAGCATAGCCGGACGGAACCTGCCACATGTTCGATATGTCAATATCATCACTGAGATAAAAACCTGCCAGATCAATAGCTTTTGTGCCGTAATTATATATCTCCACCCAGTCCGGAAATTCGCCAGCCTCATCAGGGGACTCGATAGTTTGCTGATTATCAGCCATAAACTCGTTGATAGCAAGACTGCACCCCGCTTGCCCCCAGTTCTTGGCAATAATAGCCAAGTCACTCATATCGACCATGCCGACACCATCAAGATTAGCGCTGCCGTTAGACTCATCAAGCCAGAAGCCTGCAAATATTTCTAGATCAGCTACCCCTACAGAGCAATCGCCGTCAAGATCGCCCAGGGGACACGCACTGAAACAAAATCCACCACTTAGAGACATAAAAGCAAAGAAAACAAAATGACGCACGTAAGTCCTTTCTTAGTAGTTATTTGCAGTAAAACACTTAAAGATGGCAGCAAATATTTTAATACATTGAGATCGTCAATATAATATCGGATGATCCTCCGGACAGTATATCAAATTACATGTTACTTTTTTACATATTTCACGTATTTCCCCCGATTTTTCTATGTTTCCCTGCTTTGAGCGACTTTTGGCAGTTCAAAGTTTGGTGGCAAGGTAGATTTATTTGATACAGCGTATCAGACGAACCAACGGAAGACGCGGTAACAACGATAAATAAGATCATGAGCACGTAGTGACAACCCATATCAACCCTGCTTAAAAAGCTGATAATGCAACTGGAAAAATATTAAAAGGTTGTATTATTAAAACGGAATTGATAATCTGTTAGAATACCAAATAGTGATTATCTGAATATACCACTTTTTTGAAAGGCTGGAACATGAAACAAAAAAGCTTTGGATTTACAAGAGTCGTTTTGGGTATATTGATTCTCATGATGACGTGGATGTCGGGGTGTGAGAAGAAAGCAGATGTTGTCGAGCCTAACCCTACCGAACAAACGACTACTGAAAAGAAGACTGTCGATCAAAATGCTGCTGAAAAGGAATTTATTTCTGCATCGGACGTTTCTTTCTGCGAACTGGAGGAAACAACGATTTCCAGGTTAGGTATGGCTTCCCCTCCTTCTTTCGTTAGAAGAATGGAGCGTGCAAAGAGAGATAACCTTAAACAAGGTACTATCACTTTGAGTGGAAGGAAATACAAAGTGCTGCTGGGCGATGATCCTAAGCAAGAGTTTCATGTGTTGGATATTGAGAAAAATACCGCGCCATATTGGTGGGGTGCCTGGAGTGTTCATTCGAAACATATGCTGGATGGCAAGTTTTATGAATTCATGCTGATCGAAAATGGAGACAAACTTGCTGGGAGGCCATATACCGGTGAATTTGGAACATTCAAACTTGGTAAAGGCGGCAGGACCCTCGAAAAAATGGAAATGAGCGGTTCGATTAAGCAGGCAGGTTATATTGCCGCTCCTGTTGGTACCATATCAAAACGAAGTCCTGAACCGGTCGCTGAATGCTCTTTGCCCGTGGGCGACTATACACCGGACATTATGTCTGTTTCGTATGACGACCTTCGTATCAGTATGTCTCATAACTACTATAATAATGCCGATGGAAAACGCAGCATGGACAATATCGTTTATGGTATTGGGATCCGCAAGGATCAGCCTTATGTTCTGGACTTCTCAAATAAACCGATGATCATTTTTGAAAGTCCGAAAAAAGGGGGTGCTTCATTTTCTCTCGGAGATGAAATCAAGTTTTCCGCGGTCCTGATCGATCCTAAGCTGGATATTATGATCCGCGGCTTGGATGACACATCTGTCAAAATTGAAAAAGAATACAAGGACAACGATGGGAATGTTGTACACACCGCAAAAATTGCAAAGTCGCTTGATCCAACGGTGGTGATCGCCAGATCAGACGGTGAGATTGTAGGAGAGGGCATAATGCCCTTTGGGTGAGGCGGCACATGTGGGTATGCGTGGCGTATACCAAAAGACCTGAAACTGAACGGAGACAAAGA
>DAOWHR010000308.1 GCA_030641315.1 Anaerohalosphaeraceae bacterium
ATGCGGAAAATGTTGACGATTTTAAACGTCATGGTAGCTAAAAAAGAACATTGGAAATCTGAATTATATGCTTGATTTTGATAACAGTCGCTTTAATTTAATCTCATACTATGGAGACATCAAAATGGAGAAAGCGAAAGTAAAGAAGATTTTGGCTATTATGGTTATTGCCTTGATTGCTATTTTCGCCATAGCTATGATCCAGCAATTAACGTCACGTAAAATTTACTTCTTGAGAGATGGCGTACCACTCTCTTATGGTAGGATCGACCTTTTGGTAGAAGAAGTAATTACCCTGGATTCTGAGGGCATGCTGGACTGCCGAAAAACTATTGGGAATGACAAACAAATAATCTTTATCTTACGTGACTCAGAGGGTAATAGAGTAATTAATTCAGCTCTAACCTGTCCACGATTTGGAGTTCTTACAGTTGATTATTGTAACAACAATAACAAAATTATTTCTACCCGAACCTTTATCAAATTTGGCAGCATCAAAATAGAGAGTAGAACAGAGCAACTTTCTATCCCAACAAGATGACTTAGAATCAGGATGAATTAAATTGGAGGTAATTATCGGTGTCTGAAGAATCTACTGAATCGTTGCCGGGTGAAGGTCGGCATCAGATGTTTAAGTGCGGCAGCTGCGGAGCTAAGATGGAGTTTGTGCCGGGTTCGGTATCTCAGAAGTGTCCTTACTGCGACCATGAAAATCCTATCCCGCAGTCGGGATGAACTAAAGGGGGCAGACACTATAGTGTTCGACCCGTTATTTCAAATAATTCAAACAAATTTAGTTGGAGTTTTTTGAATGATTCAATATTCAGGCAAATCAAAAGTTTGTAGTTGTGTTATTTTTATCGCCCTATCTGCAATGATTCTGCATTCTTGTATTTTTGCTGCTCAAGAGAAAATATGGAAACGTCATGTTATTGATGATTCTTCGCGAGGCGCGGACGGGGTAAGGCTTGGAGATGTCAACAATGACGGGTTTGCCGATATTACTACCGGCTGGGAAGAAGGCGGCATCACTCGAGTTTACGTCAACCCCGGACATGACAAATCAAAAGGCCGCTGGCCTTTTGTCACGGTTGGAGAAACGCCGTCTGTTGAAGATGCGGTCTTTTGCGATCTTGACAATGACGGAGCAGTCGATGTCATCAGTAGTTGCGAGGGCAAAACCAGAAGCATGTCCATACACTGGGCACCTAAGCAGCCAGACCAATATTTACGATCAGATGCATGGAAGAGCGAAGCTATAACCGCAACAAAGAATAAGACGGCCTGGATGTTTGCACTTCCCATGCAGATTGACGGACGAAATGGCATTGACATCCTTGTCGGATCAAAAGGCCCTGATAGCATGATAGGTTGGCTTGAGGCACCAGAAGACCCGCGTAATGTGGAACAGTGGAAGTTGCATACGCTTTTCAAAGCAGGGTGGATTATGTCGCTGTTTGCAGAAGATATCGATGGCGACGGGGATAAGGACATAATTGCCACCGATCGCAGGGGAGACAGCTGTGGAGTGCTTTGGCTCGAAAATCCGGGGGCAGCGAATATACATGGCCAATGGGACGAACACCGTATTGGAGCTTCAGGAAAAGAAGTAATGTTTCTTGATATCGCTGATATTGATGGCGATGGGCAAAAAGATGTCATTGCTGCCGTAAAACCGGATGAGATACATTGGTTCCAACGCACAACTAAACCAATGAAACCATGGCCGCTTAAGGTGATAAAGGTTGCCTATCGCCAGGGAACTGGAAACGCAAAAGGAATCAGATGCGGCGATGTCGATGGTGATGGTAAAGTCGATATTGTTTACTCTTGTGAAAATGCGAACCATCCCAAACGTGGAGTCGTGTGGCTTAATTATAGCGGAACACTGAAAGACAACAAATGGATCACACATGACCTCAGCGGCCCGGAAGGAATAAAGTTTGACCGTATTGAAATGCTCGATCTCGACGGTGATGGCGACCTGGATGTTTTGACATGCGAGGAAAGACATGAGAAAAAAGGGCTTGGAGTTTTCTGGTATGAAAATCCTTGCGATCCGGTTCGAGTTGTTGGGCAGACCGGCGGGCGGATTTCGCCGACTGATGCGGGGCGATTTTAACAGGGAAGTATATGGCCGACGCTGGCAGGTCGAGACAGTGCTCAGCATGATCAAACGCGACTTCGGCAGTGCGCTGCGAGCAGGAAATACAGAATCGCAGGAAAGGGAAATGCTGCTGCTTGCATTAACACACAACATCGCTATAATCCAACTTGTAAAAGAGCTTTTCTACAGAGCATGTCTGAC
>DAOWHR010000107.1 GCA_030641315.1 Anaerohalosphaeraceae bacterium
GCGTGGGATGACATTAATTTCGAGGCCAATCTGATCCATGTAAGACACTCCTACAGCCACGGCCACTTCTCCAGCCCCAAGAATCGTAAGAGTCGCCATATAGACATGAGCAATCAACTGAGACAAGCCCTGCTTGCCCACCAGTCAAGTCAGACACAGAAATTCGGTGGCACACTCCCCAGAATAGAACTTCCGGGTAAGTCAAAGCCAAACATCATCCGTCTGGTGTTTACGAACAAGGTCGGCAAACAGGTATGCGGTGACAACTTCCGGAAAAGGGTATTCAAATCGCTGCTGGAAAAAGCTGACGTGCCCGCAATCCGCATCCATGACATTCGTCACACATTTGCCTCACTACTCCTTCAGCAAGGCGAGAGCCTTCACTATGTCAAAGAGCAGATGGGACATGCTTCAATTCAGACAACAGTTGATGTCTACGGTCACATTGTTCCCGGCTCAAACCGCAACGCAGTTAACATGCTGGACGACGAAATTAAAACCGACCTAAGGCTGGTCACGAACGCTTCTTGATGTTACAATGGAATCAATGGAAATGAACAAGGAAAAACTCAAAGGGCTGTTGGCGGACTTGCTGCCTCAGCCCGTTACCTCTGGAAAAGAAATCATCGCCGGTGATCCCCCGGAGGTTGCTGTAAAGCTTTCGGATGCAGGCATAATCATCGCCCCTTACCGTGCTGGATGGGTAAGCCCATACGAGTTGAAGACAATTGTATCGAACGCTGACCTTGTGGCATGGAACGATTTACCGGGTACGACTAAGCAGCTAAAGGCTTTTCTATCCTTGAGGATTGACGCCGCCCGAAAAAGCCGAAAAGCCACATTCAAAAATTGCACTCTTTGCTACAAAACGACTCATCCGGAATGGATGCACGACGAAAGCATCTGTCAGACATGCGCAGAAAAGCAGGGAGTAGTTTACTAAAGCGGTCAAGTGTATTCCCCGCTTGACAAGTACACGTTATCTCAGTTTTGGCTATTCTGCTTTCCAGTTCGCAACATCATTGCCGTAGTCGGTTAGTATCTTTCTGACCAGCGATTTGCCGTTACCGTCAGCTTCTGACGGCCATGGGTCTGTGCCGTCATCGGGATGTGAGCCGTCGCTGTATGTTACACGGTCGATGCGAATGTACTGGCGTATATCGTCAGCATCGGTGTCGCCCGGCATTGCAAGCTGCAAACGCTCGCCGCCATTGCTCAGCTTTGTATCGTTCGCAAACGGTCCAAGTACGCCTGCCGAGTAACCGTAGCGTTCTGCAAAGGCATCTATGTTACGGGCGATAACCAGACGCTGGCCCGCATCGATAGTTGTACCCAAATCGAATATGTAGTCGATGCCGTCGGTGAACTTCCATGCGGTCATAACACCAAGCTCAGCATCGTATTCTTCGAGCGTAACAGTCGAGCCGCTGACATTGTAAAGCTCAACGAATTCGTATTCGTCGTTGTCATATGTACCTCCTGCCGCCGGATTGTACATTATCTCGCTGATTACGATCGGGCCAACCTTTGGATATGCGTTTGCGCTGTCCGGTGTGGCGGAACTCATGGCAACAAAGTTGTAGGAGTCCGTGCTGGCCTTGTAATATCTGCCCAATGAAATACCGACTTCGGATGCGCCAAAGTCTTCCGTCTCGCGATAGCCGGTCAGTATACCCGCTGCTGCGGAAGTAATGCAGGCCTTTTCACCATTTTCGCTAAGGGCGAACGGGATCAGGCAGCCTGCGTCGCTTAGATCACCGAAGTGTTCATCCTGCGTAAAGACGAGATAGCCGGCCGCTGCGATAGTCGTACCATCTGCGATACGGTACTTCATCAGATTCGGATCGTCGTCATTATTGTCGCTCAAATACCAGCCGCCAATATTGATCTCGGTGCCGCTTGCGTTGTACAACTCTATCCAATCGTCTGGCCATGCATCGGAATGAGCAAGCAACTCATTGATTACGATGTCGCCAGCGTTTGGTCCTATGTCATCAGCACCGGGCGAACCGCCAGAATTCGTGCTCGCACGCCATGTGTCCTTTTCTTCGTAAAGCGTTGCCGTTGCAGGATCGCTTACCGTTAATGTAAAGCCTCCACCATCTGTGATGTCATACCAGCCATCCTTGAATTTGAAATCGTGAATGGTCGTGCCAATAGCATCTTCAAGGCGAACTCGGTCACCATCGTTGTCAAGAGCACCAATGAACTCACCTGCGATAGTACCGCTGAATGTTGGGCACTGAGCGTTAAATGCTGCGGTATTTTTGACTATGAGAATATGTTCACCTGCCGCAAGATCGACAGCCGGGAAAGTAAAATCAACGCCGTTGGTGAATTTAACGAGATTGAGATTGATCGATCCCGTACCGATGTTCTTAAGCTCGATAAATTCCGAATTAGGGTCAACCGCTGGGTGATACATGATTTCGGTAATACGCAAATCGTCAGCAACCGGCCCAACAGCAAAGGTAGCCTCATTAAGAGTACTCCACGTACTGCCATCAAGAACACGAGATTTGATCTCTGTGCTTCGATCAAGGACAATGTCACCACTGCTTATAGTTGCAGTCAGTTCAAGATCGAAACTGATGTCACTGCTGTTAGCGTTGTTCTGATGTATCTCAACAGCCAGAACATTCATACCATCAACAAGCAAGTTAGTCTCCACGCTGCCAAGATCATAAAATACAGACTCATCCCCTCCGCCAACAACATTGCTTGCAAAAGTCTGATAATCTATCGAACCGGTAGGCATGTTGTCACGAGCAACTTCGGTACCGTTAAGATAGACAGCCGCACCATCGTCTCTTAACAAACTAAGATTAAGCGAATTGACCAGAGAAGCATTGGAAACATTAAAAGAAGTCCTGAAATACGTTGTTGCATTGCATTGCAAGCCATCTTGATCGGGATCAATATCAACATAACCAACTGTTGTCTGCTCTCCACCATCACCATAGCCAAGTTCCGCAGGCCCCGATACCCATAAATTATCATTGTAGGACACCCCACGCCACGCAGTTCCCTGGTCGCTACCATCATCGAGATATTTCCATGTTGCACCTGCCGAAATCAGCATAGACTGAGTGCCTGATGCTGGATTATAACTCTGTGCGGAAGGACTGATTGCTCCACCCCACAAACGTGGATCACAGCCGTCGAGAGTATAGTAAATAGTCCCAGCTGGCGCGGACATTGTCACCTCAAAATTATCGGCGACCTGGCCGCCATGCTGATTAAACGTTGGCGCCTGCACCTGTGGATACAGGTCTCTGTTCTTGAGTTGATTTAGTACTGTCTGAGTCCTTCCAGACAAAAACGTGTTAACCAGAAAACCGCTTACTTCATTCCACCAGTGTACCTTTGTGTATGGATTATATGTCCTGTCTGATCTCTGATCACCCCATCTGGCAGACTCTCCAATTATCGCAAAATCTATTTCTGATGCTCTTTTAAGGCACACCGCAACAGCTTTTTCAGTTGTCATAGCTCCGTCATTAAAGAAATATTTTTGAGCCTGATCGGCAAAACGCATTCGATATTCGGAATGTACCATCATTTTCTGATGCAGCCACTGTGGATTAAAGTGTTCTATTGCCGAACCGGCACTAAACCAGCCGGTGCGATCTATGCCAGTTGACAGCATGGAGTGTTCTGAATCATATGCAAAGAACTGCCAACCATGTCTGGACTCAGATTTTCTGTTTCGTATCGCATAAAAATTATTTGCACTCGTACCACTAAGAGTGATAGGAGCATCCTGATTGCCCGCAAAAAAGATGTCAAGCATGTAGTCGATCAGGTTATCGACGTCAACATGAACTTCCATGCTGGGATCAACATTCCCATTTGCATCTTTTCCCAGCAGCGAATAATATTCCGCATCGGTATTCAGCCCGTTTTCGCAGAGATACCACAATTCGTTCCACTTATCCAAAGAACCATCGGTATATGAAGTATGATAGCTGTCTGTTTTGATCACATCATAATATTCATCGTAGCCTCCGAAATAGCTTGCCGCATAAGAAGCCTCGCTCCGCTCCTGACTCTGATACATTCCCCAGTATTGGCCGTTCAGGTAAAGGTGGTAGTATCGGCTGCGCGTATAGGGTCGTCCCATTTCACGCTGCAGGTCTCGCGAATAAACATCACGAATTAAAGTGTTTCGGCTTCCGTCATTGCCCCAGTTGCTCCATGCGTAGTTCTGGGCGGTACGCAGATCGATATTGTCAAACTTTTTAACACCCTCTTCACCGAACATTGGAAAATCAAGTTCGCCCGGTCCATAGCCGCCCTTAAAGAGCAGGCGGAATGAATGCTTCGGATTACTGTCAGTACGGCTGTATGCTCCACGAATTCTCAAGCCCGCATTTGCCTGAAATCCTTCGCTGCCGTCAGGATTGATCAACTCAACCGATGTTGGTCGCTCCCACATAATCCCCTCCAGCGTAGCATTTACATATATCCCGTTTGTCGAACCGACAAGGTTGTCCATGTCGGTTACCAGGGAGATTGATGGTATCTGTTTCATTGCTTGCAGCATCTGAGGTCCATACTCTGCGTGATTAACGATGTCCGGATCCATGCCATAGTCAAAAACCTGCCCGTTAACGTTGCTTGTCGGCCAGCCGCTCGGAGTTTCGCCATTGGGTGACTGCGCAATCACGTCATCAAGAAAGATATATGTTTGCGTATCCACATCTGTCGCCAGCCAGTTCGTCTTAAAAGCGGCCCCGCGCAGGCACGTAGTTGAGTCTATGTGAATTGGCGTGCTGTAGTTATTGCCGTTCGAAAGTGTAGGAGTACTGCCGTCAAGAGTATAACGTATCACAGAACCCGATGTATCGCTGGTAATGGCTACATCGAAAACCTGGCCAGCTTCAAAAAACCCACGATCAAGACTGAATTTCGTATCGGCAACAACCCCCGCATAGGCAGCACTGTTGCTTTGGCCCAGCGTAGGAGTCAGCAAATAACTTATAATACCATTGCTTCCGGTCCCATAGGATATAATCCCCCGCTGCTCTGGATATTCCGGCGCAAAGTCGGAGATGATCGTTACTCCGTCAGATTCAACAAGAGCAAGATATTCGCCATTCTGGCTGAGACTGAAGTTAGTATGCAAATGCCCAAGATCATCGACATACGGATAGTTGCCGGGATGATCTTCCAACGTCTTTCTCGATGCCCAGACAACCAGATAATCGCCAGGGGCAATTGAAACATCAGGGAAACGCCATTTTGTTAGATCATTCTCATCATCGGTCAGATACAAACCGCCCAGAGAGATAGTACTGTCCGCGTCAGGGTTATATATCTCAATCCAGTCGGAATTATCCTGCTGACCATCAACTGTGGTATGAATATTCGTAGGGTCCGTAAAGGGAATATAGGAATTAACAGCCATAAATTCATTGATAACAAGCGGATTGCCCTCAACAAGCCAGTTGCCTGCAAGCACCCCATAGTCAGCAATATCGACACCGTCACCACCAACCAGGTCTGCCGCTGCGCCAGGATCATCAAGCCACTGACTGGCAAACATCACAAGATCGTCAATATCAACGATGCAATCCCCATTCAGGTCTCCCACCGGACAGGCGCCTTCCGCCAGACCGACAAACACACCAAATGAAAACCCAACAAACAACAGTATGCTAACTATGCGATCTTTCACTATAGGACCTTTCTTTCATCACCCATGCGGCATTACGAATACGAAAGTCATCACACCACCACAAATACCACTTATTATGCAAACTTCTAAACATCTGCCATCCGATATATATCGGAGTTTTTAGCACTTAACTTCATACCAGAATGCGTAAGTTCAGAATACAAAACGCATTATCAACCGCCCAAAGCCTCAATATCACCACTCTCCAGCAGCGGCAACCCTCCCAAATCATCCGCCGTAATATTATATCATTTTCATCAAGCAA
>DAOWHR010000340.1 GCA_030641315.1 Anaerohalosphaeraceae bacterium
GCTGTAGAGCTGACCCGATATCGGATACTGATATGTCGGCGACATAAAGTCATCGATCTGGTCGGCGGTATAAGTCAGCGGCGGCGTTGTCAAAAAAGAAACCAGTTCGTCCTTCAGTCCCTGCGACACAATTGCCCGCGATACTTCGTTGGGCGGACTGTTCTCGACCACGCTAAGAAGATCGATCAATTTATAAAGTAACTTTGACAGGCCAGGCGATGCCTCGGCGAGAAGTTCTGCGCTGGTACGCATGTCGGTTATAGAACCTTTAACAGAGTCAAGTATCTGCTGACAAACAAGAACCTGACACAGCGGTACAAATTCGATCGTGTCAAATGTCTGTACGATCCTGATCGCTCTGGATGGCTGTAATATCGCCGAACCTGCTTCGATCATACGGTAATGAGATGCGGCAAGACCGAGCATTGAAGCGATATCAGAAGAGGAGACACCTCCCATCTTGTCGCGCATACCCTGGAATACCAGTCCCAACGCCTGTGCAAGAGGGTTTTTTATCTTATGTGCCATACTCTGTATCTCCGTTTTTGCCCGAAAACAACATTCATCTCAGGCATTACTAAGTTCATTATACTCTCTTGTGCAAAAATCAGGAAGCAGAAATGTTAATATTTTTGTCAAAACCGCATTATTGGCCCTTTAAGCCCGTAAGTTAGTGGTTATCTGTAGCGATTTGTTAAATATTTTTAACAAATTTGCAAAAATAACTTGACTTTGCACAGGTCGGACGTATTATATATATAGAGAGCCTGGCGGAAATTGGCTGATCGGGCATTATTGAAAGGAGTATTATTATGAAAGCTCAAAAAAACACGATCAATTTAATGCATGTTATCATGGCTGTTTCGGTGTTGCTGTTGATCTTTTCGCAGCCGGTGCTTTCAAAGACACCACGTTCGACAGAAAAAAGCGGCAGTGGACGGGTTGTAACTCCACCGCCGCCACCACCACCGCCAAGGCAGTCTTCACGAAGTTCATCTTCCAGGCCGTCTTCGCGTCCGCCGTCATCGAGTTCCAGATCGTCCGCCCCTGCTGCCAGACCCAGCTCGCCTCCAAAGGCCGCCCCGGCCAGACCGGCACCCAAACCAAGAACAGCTCCAGCTGCCAGACCTGCACCCAAACCAAGACCGGCTCCTGCTGCCAGACCTGCACCGCGACCGGCCCCAACCAGATCGGTTCGAAGACCTTCTTCACGCTCCAGCGCTCCGGTTGAACGGGCACCATCGCGCTCGTCACGAACCGCTCCATCTTCCAGAAGTTCTCGTCCTACCACCGGAGTAACTGTTACCAGGTATCCGTCGAGTAGGTCTTCCACCCGGACAGTACCCGCACCATCGTCAAGTTCAGTGACGATCAGCAGTTCAAAGAGTTCCCGCATTATAAGAAGGGTAGAACCCGCGCCTGTCAGAACCACGACAAGACGGTCAGCTCCGTCCACTTCGAGATCGTCATCTAATATTAGCAACTCCAGCAGGATCACAACATCCAGAAGCCCGCGTCTGGTTACAAAGATCGAACCTGCATCCAGACGGCCGGTTACACGCAGCTCCCGATCCACCCTGTCTTCGACAAAAACCGATGTCGTCAAGGCCCAGCCCGCCGGTTCAACCAGAACAGCTAGAACGCTTTTAGAACCATCGATCTCTCCTGAGCCAAGCCCGGGTACAAAAAGTGACAATCGTTATGCAAGCAGGCAAAAGGATGAACGGACAGGCACCGACACCAGGGTCAAGCTGTCGGGTCAAAGAACCTTTGCCTCCGGTCCATCTGTCAAATCCGCAACCGCTGACAGGGGTGCCCGTAAGACAGACACTATCGATTCCGCGCTCGGAAGGCGGACAGATCTATCCAAACGCATCAGAGAGGACCGCAGCAGGAATCTGACAACTATCGCTACCAACCAGAACACCATAGTAGTCAAAGACGCTACAGGTTCACGCCACTCGGTCTATGAGGATCGCCACCATGACATAATGCGAAGCCAACGCCACAGTTATGTCTACAGGGACCATCATTCTCGTCTGTGTCACTCCATCGTCAGCCCCGGCTTCTCCATCGGCCTCTACTACAACTGGGGATCCCGTCTAAGTTTCAATTACGTATACCCATACTACCACCGTCGATACATGTTCGTCAGCCTCAACGGCTGCTGGCCAAGCTACCGATACCGCAGATACCACTGGTATCCAACCCACTACTACAACTGGTACGGTTACCACCCGGTCGCATATCAGACCGGCGGCAATACAACAACAAACAATAACTATTACACATACAACTATTACAACAACGACCAGCCTGCAGTTGTAAGTCCCGAACTGACACAGCAGATCGCAGAGCCTCAGCCGCCGGAAGAGGAAGGACTCGCCGACATCTATTTCGACGGTGCCGTAAAATCTTTCGAAGAAGCCGACTACATCAGGGCCGCGGAACAGTTTGAAACCGCTATGTCGCTTGCTGTCGATGATAAAATTGTTCCATTCGCCTACGCTCAGGCGCTCTTCGCATCAGGCCAATACGCCACTGCCGCAGCAACTCTAAGGGCCGCACTGAAAGACATCTCACCCGAAACGGACGGAATATTCTATCCACGGGGACTCTATCTCGATGAAGAAGTTTTGCTCGCTCAGATCGATCTGCTTGCCGCGCATAGTGAACTTTACGACAAAAATTCCGATCTCCAGTTGCTGCTTGGCTATCACCTTATCGGAATAGGCGAATCGGACAAAGCTATTGTGCCTCTCATAAAGGCCGGTGCATCAATGTCCAACTGCTCGACGTCGACCGTTCTGCTCCATCTTGCGGAAAACCTAAACGAAAACAACAATGAAACAAAACTATAAAGATTGTGAGGATCGTTATGAAAAGTATTAATGTTACCGTGATACTGTTAGCTGTATTTATATTGACTGTTTCACCCTACCTCCAGGCAGGAAACTGGCTGGGTTTTGCTGTCAGCCTTTCGGACGACGATCAGGAAATGCCCGACATCGATGGAAGCCTCATTGTTTTTCAGCAGCTCGTCGAAGGTGATTGGGACATCTACGCCGCCGAAATTTCTGACCCGCAAAACCCGCTGGTTCTTGCTGTCGCAGCCTTTACCAACGACCAGACCGCCCCTGCCGTTTCAGGCTCGATCGTCGTGTGGCAGGACTTTGTCGATACCGACTTTGGGATTTACGGCACGGACATCAACGACTCCGACAATGTGTTCACAATAGCCGATTACGAACAGGATCAGGCAGATCAGGTAGCACCGGCCATACAAGGCAATACCGTCGTCTGGGCCGACAACTACTACGGAGACTGGGATATCTACGCCGCTGACATCTCAAACACATCGGCTCCCGTAGTATTTTCCGTAACTCCGTTTACAGGCGATCAGACCTCAGCCGACGTATTTGGAACCAACGTTGTCTGGCAGGACGTCGGAACTTCGCCAGAAGATACAATCCTGTATCTTACAGACATTTCCAATACCGCCAGCCTCGTCCATAACATAATCGCTGACTTCCCGGGCGAACAGTCATCTGCTGCCATCTCAGGCAATCAGGTAGTGTGGGACGACAGCTACTCAGGAACCTGGGGGGCCTATGTCGCGGATATTACCCTTGCCGACAGACCGGCCGAGTCTGCGATAACAAATCCGCTTTCACAGGCGCAAAACGTTGACATCGACGGCCACATCATTGTCTATCAGGACGACCGAAACGGCAACTGGGACATCTTCGCATACAACACATCCACGGGCCAGGAATATGTTGTCGTCGATCACCCAGCCGACCAGACCAACCCGGCGGTAAGCGGCAACATCGTTGTATGGCAGGACAGCAGGGATGACGCATTGAATATCTACGCTGCGATACTCGACGGTCCGCTGATGGCACTTTGCACAGAAAAACCCGCAGGCGACATCAACAGTGACTGCATGGTTGATATGACAGACATGGCACTGTTTGCGCAGTCATGGCTGCAGTGCAACCTACAGCCGGAAGGAGCCTGCTGGCAATAATACGACAACCACACACCCTTACTTTAGCTAATGCCCTTGGGAAACTCCCCCTAAGGGCATTAGCAATTCCAAACCAGAACAACATTATTCCAGGGCCCCGTGGCTTGTCACCCAAATAGCATCCCGATCAGCAGCAGCCCGAAGCGCGAGGGCTTGTTGCCCAAACCCTAAACACTAAATGATAAGGTTCAGGACATCGTAGACCCTCGCAGGGTCCAGGACATCGTGAACTATACGATTTACAGGCTTTTTAGAACAGCCTGACAATATACGAAAATAGCTTATGTATAACCAAAATCAACAAATTTCATCATGTACAC
>DAOWHR010000466.1 GCA_030641315.1 Anaerohalosphaeraceae bacterium
GGCATCGTTCTTGTTCGACTTGCATCATCGGCGGGATCGCTATGGAGCTGCAGGGCCGTAAGCTTAAGTGGGATCCGAAGACGGAACGGTTTGTCGGTGATGACGAAGCTAATAAGATGATATCGAGGCCGATGAGAAGCCCGTGGAAACTATAAGAACTTTAAAATAATAAATACTGGGTAAAGTAATATGAGGTGTCAAATGAAGTTTGATAAGAGCGTATTGTTTTTAGCTGCTTTTTGTTTTATTGTTTCTGTTTTTTGCGGGTATTCGCAGGGCGAGACGCTGTCAGCGAAGGTCGAAGGCGATAAGCTGATCGTTAATATTGACGGGAAGATTTTTACGAGTTATAAGTTTTCGGACGATTTGAAGCGTCCTTACTTTTGGCCTGTGATCGGTCCTGCGTCCGGTAAGACGGTGACGGTTGAGACGACCGAGCCTTATCCGCATCACAATTCAATATTTTTCGGCTGTGACAGGGTCAACGGCGGCAACTACTGGCAGGAGGGCAACGAGCGCGGTCAGATTATTTCGCAGGGTCCGAAGATCGCAGCAGGTTCCGGTGAAAAGATTGTGTTTACGGATGTGTGTCTGTGGTCGATGCCCGGCAAAGATCCAATCATTCGGGATACTCGTGTTGTGACGATTACAGCTCCGACTAAGAAACTGCGTTTTATCGATTTTGAGGTTACGCTGATCCCTCTTACGGAGATTGTTATCGAAAAGACGAATCACTCGTTTTTCTCTGCGCGGGTAATGCCGGAACTTGGTGTTAAGCAAGGCGGTACACTTATCAACTCCGAGGGTGACCAGACAGAGAAAGGCACGTTCGGCAAGCCTTCGCCGTGGTGCGATTATTACGGCACAAGGAACGGCGTTACCGAGGGGATCGCTATATTGCAGAATCCTGCGAACAAGTGGTATCCTTCGAAGTGGTTTACGCGTGATTATGGTTTTATGTCGCCCACGCCGATGTATTGGCCCGAAAACGGCAGGAACACTAAGTTTGCCAAGGGTGAAGAGTTTACTCTTAAGTATCGTGTTGTGGTTCATACGGGCGATGTTAAGCAGAGCGGGATCGCGCAGATATTTGACGCTTACGCTGTTGGGGCGAAGTCGGCAGAAATTGACGGTTTGTTGGCGAAAGTAGTATCGTACGAAGAAGGTAAGAGCCGCAAGCCTTTGATCGATCTGGCTGATATGGTTGTTCGGTCTTTTGGTTCCGATGGTGTGCGTAAAGCGATTGCTGATGGGTTGGCGAAAATTCCTGGTGGTGACGCATCTTATGAAGCGAAGGCTTTTGTTTGTGAGCAGCTTTCTATTATCGGTATGGGTGATCATGTGGGAGCATTGGCTGGACTGCTTGACGATGAGGATACTGTTGATATTGCTTGTTTTGCATTGCAGCGGATACCTGCGGGCAGTGCGAGTAAAGCTTTGCTTTCAAGGCTGGACAAGCTTGCAGGCCGAGGTAAGATAGCGGTAATTAACGCTCTTGCGTGCAGAGGCGAAGCGAAGGCATTAGATGTGTTTGTTAAACTTGCCAAGGGCAGTAATCAAGCTATCGCGAGTGCGGCGATCTATGCAATCGTTGAGATTGACAGTAATAAGACGGCTGGTTTGTTGAAAGATGTTCTTGATAAAACACCCGGCAAGCTCAGGTTCAAGGCGGGTGACGCTTGCCTTATTTATGCCGATAAGCTTTTGGCGAGGGGTAAGGTTGACGATGCCGGTGAGTTGTACAGGCTGGTTTACAGGAGCAAGCTTAGCGATACAATGACGGCTGCGGCGTTTGGCGGGCTGGTCGAGTCGGGGTATGAGGGAGTTGATGCCGTTGCGGGGGCGGTTCTAAAGGGTGACGATGATAAGTTGCTGGCAGTATTGATGGCGGGGATTCGTCGCGGCGATAAGGATCTGGCTAATACGGTAGCGACACATTTTGATGAGCTTTCCTTGTCGAATAAGGTTATTTATCTTTCGGCACTGGCCGGTGAGAATAAGCCGCTCGTGCTTACGACGGTTTTAGAGGCGGCTGAGAATAAGGATAGTGCGGTAAGGATCACGGCGATTGGGACGCTTGGCAGGATTGGAAATGGTAGTGTATTGCCTGTTCTGATCGATAAGGCTGTAAAGAGCGACAAGGCAGAATCCGGTGCCGCACTTGAAAGCATGATGAGCCTTTCGGGTGAGGGAGTCGATGAAGCAATTATAGGTCTTATCAAAGGCTCTGACGCTAAAACGAAGAGTCAACTTATCCAGGTGGCGGTCGGACGAAACATGACGGCAGCGGACAGTGAAATTCTTAAGTGCGTAACCGACGCGGATTCGACTGTGCGTCTTGAGGCGATCAAGGCGCTTAGGAGTATTGGAGGTTCGGCGGTGATGGCGAAGCTTGCCGACCAGGTGACAGAGGCGAAAAGTACTCGTGAGCAGAAGGAAATCGCCCGGACGCTTGTGGCGATCGCAACCAAGACTAAGACGCACGATTCGCTGGCGATGATCCTTTCGGGAAAATATACATCTGCAAAAGGGACCGCGGCAAAGACTGCGATCCTTGATGTATTGAGCGGTCTTGAAGGCAACGCGGCCGGTAAGGCATTGAAGAAGGGGCTTGTCGATAAGGACGCAAGTGTACGAAAGAGCGCGATTCGCGGGCTTAGCGGTTCGACGAGAGTTAGCAATGCCGGGACGCTCCTTGGTGCGGCAAAGAATGACAGCGATCAGACGAACAGGATTCTTGCGATTCGTGGATATATCAAACTTGTTACGCTTGATAAGACTGCTTCAAGAGATGAGATAGTCACAAAACTTGGTGCGGCGATGGGTGCCTGCGAGCGAGCGGACGAGAAGAAGATGATCCTTGCGACATTGCCGAATTATAACTGCCCGGCGGCTGTTGCGATGGTTAAGAAAGCTATGAAAGACGAAGCTTTGAAAGCTGAGGCTAAACAGGCACTGGGAAAGATGAACGCTATGAAGTTTGATATGCAGCCTGAAGGCGGTAAGACGATGGCGGGTTTTGTCGGTGTTGCTCCTTCGGTTACTTATGATGCGGGCAGAGGGTACGGCTGGGTGAGCGAGCCTGGGACATCGAGGGACCGGGGCAAGGGTGACGATCTTAAGCGTGATTTTGTTTTCGACTCGAAGCCGCAGTTGTTCAGATTCAAGGCAGGTAACGGCAGTTACAATGTCACTGTGTATCTCGGGGATATGACCGGCGCACATGACAAAATGAAAGTTTCTGCAAACGGTGAAGTTAAGGTTGCAGGAGTGACCAACAAAGCCGGTGAGGTCAAAGAGGTTAGCTTTGACGCAAAGGTTACGAAAGGTGTGCTTGATCTTGAATTCTCGGATGGTGGCGGATCTAATGGCGATTGGTGCTGTGCTGGAATTACTATAAAAGCAAAATGAAAAAAAGGTAACCGTTCACAGTTTTTTTTGACAGGATTACAGGATA
>DAOWHR010000152.1 GCA_030641315.1 Anaerohalosphaeraceae bacterium
AACTGATAGATGTGTTCAAGGCCGAAGCAGTCAATGTCAAAGCATTGCCGATGCAGGTATTGGACGCAGATATTAGTTTGCTGCAAGCTGCACCAGACATTATTTCAAGGACACAGTACTAGGCAGGATCGATCAATAAATGAAAAAGATCAGAAATAGGAACATAAAAAAAAGCCAGAAATTGAAAACCCCCAAAACAGCCTCATTACCGATATCAGTTCCTGCAATATCGAAATCTGTACGGTGGCCAAATGTTTTTTATTGGGCAGCTTTGATTTTATTAACAGGATTTGCTATTGGGTTGCGGATTTACAAATCACATATTGCTGGCATATCCTTTGATGAAGCATATACGTTCATTTATTATGCTTGTGACTTGGAAAAAGCCCTGGGAAGTTTTTCCAGAATCAACAATCATGTCTTTAATTCTTTTCTGATTTATTTTGCGTATAAGTGGTTCGGTAATTATGAACATTTTATGCGTTTGCCTGCATTAGTAGCAGGTATATGGTATATATTGGCATCAATCGTCTTGGTCCATCTTACTATTCAGAGAAAATGGCTGAGGTTCTCCGTCCTTGGTTTATTATTTTTTTCGGTCAAGGTATTCGAGTATACCTATTTAGCGAGGGGATATTCTTTTATGTTTGCTGCGATTACAACGCAGTTAGTATTAGTAGCCTATTGGTCTAAGCACCCGATAAAAGCTTCCTATTGGTGGCTTGTTGTTCTGCTTATGTCAGTGATGAACTTTATATCATTCAGTTCAATGCTAAGTGCCGCCTTTCCCTTGGTTGCTGTCAATGTGACGTTTATCTTTTTGTTTTCCACCCACATCTATAGCCCCGTCCCTAAGTACTGGAAACGTGTGGCCATTCATCTGAGTGGGATATTCCTTCTTTCCACGGCATTTATAGCATTGTTATTCAAAAATCTACTAACTGCCAAAGGCCTCTTTCGAGTCACACGATATAATCCAAAAGTAACCGGAATTAATATTCCATCCTATCTGCATAAAATGCTGGTAGAGGAAGTTTTCCGGCCTGATGATCTACTCGGCAACCTACTCTTATGGGGGGTCAGTGCCCTTTTAGTGATTAGTGTCGTATGGTTTGCTCGCCGCGTATATCTTTCAGTCCGGCAAAAACAATTTAAATCTTTATTCTTCTCAAACCCAGCCATATCGTATGTTACGGTTGTAGTATTGGCTTCCTTTTTTATGCTCTTTGTCTTCAACATTGTTTTAAATAAAAAACTTGTCCATACTCGTTACCATTTGTATTTGCTTCCTTTAACCACAATACTTTTTGTCATCATGTTAGATTCCTTGATATCTGCCATAAAATCGCCTCGCCTGTCGAAATGCCTTTGTATTCTCGGTGCAATCCTATTAATGGCGATACCGTTACATAATTTCCCTTCAAGTCAATACGTCCTTAATTCCAGAATGAGTATGTCTCGCCCTGTTTTACAAAGTTTGAATAAAATACATCCGAAGTATCAATGGAGGATTGCCTTTTCAGAGAATTTATATCAAAATCACTTGGGATTCTGGTACTACCTTAGAATAAATAAATACAACTGGTATTTCGTTAGAGATAAGGAGATGATTAAAAAAAAACAGTACGATCTTCTAATTTGCTCAACGGATGAACGCCCGGGCATAACTGATAAGAAGACACTTTATTTTTTACAGGATTATCTTACTCCGGTTAAGACGGCGGCAATATGGAATGGCCCTGTACCACCTTCGAGCATAACCTCTGATGTGGGTCTCTGGGAAGGCGATAAAACGCCGGAATAAATGAGAAACTGATATGGAACGACCTCCATCAAGTCCATTAATTTGACTTTCTATTTATTTCATTCGTTTTTTTAAACATTTAGCAAATGCAGGCTGCTTCAATGCTGAATCAGTCTGATATTCGTGGATAATACCAATTTATCCTTAATGTATATAAAGTGAAATAATACTGGTTTGAGGACACAAATGGGCAAAAAAAAAATTCCAAAGAAAAGACGTACTTCCGAACCAGCCGCCGCGGCAAAACTTCTGCGGCTTGACAACAGTACAATAGAAAAACGATTTCATATTTTCGCCGTCGTTGCGTTACTGATATTCGCTGCCTATCAGTCTATCACATATTTCGGCCACCTTGCGGTTCCAAGCTCGGATTTCCCAGCCTTTATCCAGACCGCCAAAGAACTGCTGTCTTTCAAACTCCCCGGTAGTTTCAAACGGCTACCGTTGCTCGGTGTTATGCAGGTCCTTCTCGGTAAATTAATCGGCGGCAGTCACCCTGAACTGACAGCAGGTCACCTCCAAAATGCACTATTACACTGCGCAAACGTAGTACTGCTCTATCTCATCGGACGAAAACTAATTGGCAAAGCGGCCTTTTTCTTCGCTCTGCTCATAGCGATAAATCCATCGATAATCGAGCTAATGGTCGACCCCATAGCAGAGACAACGCTGATCTTCTTCATCCTTCTCACCTTCTTTTTCATACTTAAACGTTCAAATCTGTGCTATCTCTTTGCCGCTATGGCCGCAATGACAAGATACGAAGGCGCCGCCCTGATCTTCACTGCCCTGGTCATAGACATGATCACACGCAAAACAAAAAAACAAAGGCTCACCGCACTGGCGTATGCTTCCCTTGCCTCGATTCCGTTCGCACTCTGGATGATCGGTACGGTAGTTAGCGTCAAAGCCGGCAAAAGTCACTACGTCGGTCACTTCGCAAACGACCGCGGGCACATCGGCATACAATATTTCAATGTGCTTTGGGAGACAACATTTAAGCCGCTCTTCCAACTGCCTTCATGGGTAAAAGCTGTCTTCGTTACCCCGCCGACCTCACAGGGGCAGGCTGACGCTATCATCTCCGCGACCAAATCCTTTGCCTACGCTTCAAAGTCAATCGCCGTATTTGCTTTTGCGATATCGATCCCCTATGCAATGATCAAACGTAACCTAAACTATCTTGCCCTGATGATCTTTTTTGTCTGCTACGTCGGTGTACATTCGATGCGTTTTACCACATTGCCCCGCTATACCATCCCGGTGATATGGATGGCCATGCTTTTCTGCTGCTATGGCCTAAAAGCCATTTTCGACTCGCTGAACCACCGAAACATACCCAAACCGCTGAGATTTTCAATACACCTTATTTTCGCACTGATCGCCGCGATATGGCTGGTCAGACTTCTGCCCTTCCTGCACGAAACAAAAAAAGACAGCCCCAATTCTGAATGGATTCCATGGGTTGCACTTTTCGTAACCGTTCTGACCTTTGGGTTTTTAACCTGGCTCTACAGAACAAAAAACATCTACCGGACACTAATGCTGACCGTCCTGATCTGCCTTGCCGTAACCTCGAACCAGTTCATTCTTGTCAAAACCGTTGGCCAGGGTAAAAAAGACGCGGAATTTAAAATGCTCACGGAATGGTACGTTGAAAACGCCCAGCCAGGCGAAAAACTTCTGTCAACAATGAACCACGTAATGAGCCTGTTCGCTCCCAAACAGGCTAAATATTTCTTCCACACAGGCGGTATACAAGCCGAAAACATCTCACAGTTCATCGATATCTGTTATGAAAGAAATTACGTTTACATTGCATGGGATTCCCGGATCGGCCACTACCCAAACGATTCATACTATAAACGCTGGAAAATGCAGAAAGTCCAACATCTGGGACGCCCCCAAAGCATCGGCCCGTTTGAATTCATCACACAGATAAAGCGTACTGACAGAAGATACATAAACATCTTCCGCTTGCGCGCAAAACCAACGCTCGACAATAAAACGAATAATAATTAAAATCACTCAAAGAACCAGTCTAAAAAGGCCCGTTGATAAAAAATGCTTTAGTCAACAGCAACAACTTGTTTAACTTCCGGAATGCGTTCCTTCATTACTCGCTCAACGCCGTTCTTCAGCGTCATTGCTGCACCGGGGCAACCCTTGCAGGCGCCCTGCAAACGAACGCGAACCGTATTATCTTCATCGATACCGACGAACTCAATATCACCCCCATCGTTCTGGAGCATTGGCCGGATCGATCCGATAACCTCAAGAACCTGATTTTCAAACGTCTTTTCTCCGCAGCCGCAACCGTCACACATGATTATATTCCTAAAAAATTGATTAGATTTCATTATTAACTATGGTTATTATAACAAATACGCTCCAAAGAGGCAAAATGTTTTATTTTTGGAAATACTTGTGCATTTTCTATATGGTAAATATCAGATAATCCAATTTAAGGACCATAAAATGAACAGACGAACATTTCTTAAAAATCTTGGGTTAGGTGTCGCCGCATTAAGTCTGCCATCGTGTTTTGCGTCATCTCAAAAAGGCTCAGGCAACGCTTTGAATGGTAAAAGGCCCAATATACTCTTCATCCTCGCCGATGACCAGTCACCGTTTGACCTAAAGATATACGACCGGAATTCGGCTCTGGATACACCTGTTCTCGATGAACTGGCGTCAAATGGGATGGTTTTTGACGGAGCCTATCACATGGGATCCTGGTCCGGGGCGGTATGTACCCCGTCTCGTCACATGGTCATGTCCGGACGAACGGTTTGGCATCTCCCCGGCAGACACCCAAATGGTGCTAATCCCAAGATGGTTCCTGCCGATCTGCCGGAGAACACTATGGGTGCGATATTCAACCGGGCCGGCTATGCTACCATGCGAACATGCAAGAGGGGCAACAGCTATGCCGCCGCCAATCAGAAGTTCACGGTTCGCCATGAGAGCAGTAAACGCGGCGGAACCGATGAGACTGGAAGTGCCTGGCACGCGGAGCAGGTGCTTAACTATTTAAATGACCGGCAGGCAAATAAAGACATGGACCCGTTTTTGATCTACTATGGTTTTTCACATCCGCATGACCCTCGCAACGGTAAGGTTGATCTGCTTGCTAAGTATGGTTCGGTAAATCACACGGACAAAAACTCACTTCCTCCAGCCGATCCCAAACAGCCGCCGATGCCGGTAAACTATCTTCCTGCCCATCCGTTCCATCATGGCCATCCAGGGCTGCGCGATGAGGTCAAAGTCAGCGGCGTATGGGAAAAGCGAGACGAACGTACTATCGGCAATGAATTAGGGCGGGAGTTTGCCTGCAGTGAGAATATCGACATCCAGATCGGCCGGGTTCTCAAGAAGCTTGAGGAGATGGGCGAACTTGACAATACATATATCTTCTATACCTCTGACCACGGCATCGCGATCGGACGCCATGGTTTGCAGGGTAAACAAAACCTCTACGAGCATACCTGGCGAGTACCTTTCATCGTAAAGGGTCCCGGTATCAAGCCCGGCTCGAGGGTACAGGGCAATATATACCTGCTCGACGTGCTTGGAACCATCTGCGATCTGGCGGGCATTTCCGCTCCCAAAACAGTTGAAAGCAAAAGCTTCCGTCCCGTTCTTGAGGGTAAACGCAAAACCGTCCGCGATGTCCTCTACGGCGTATATTCAGGCGGCACCAAACCGGGAATGCGATCTGTCCGCAGAGGCGACTGGAAATTGATCAAGTACGATGTTCTTGACGGCAAGGTTCGCCAGACTCAGCTATTCAACCTGAAGGACAATCCGGACGAACTGCTGAATGAACACAATAAACCCAAGGTGATAAAGCTTACCGCAAACAAACCGAAGGCTAACCAGGTCAACCTGGCTGCTGATCCAAAATACGCTGATAAGTTAGCGGAGATGGAAGCTTTGCTGCTGTCGGAAATGAGGCGGCTTGACGATCCTTATCGTCTTTGGAACCAGCCTGACGACGGACTCACATCGCAACCGGATCGGACAGCGAAGAAAAAGAAGAAAAGCTAGCCTGACAACGTTACAACAAAAATAAAACATCCATATTTGTGAGGATATCGTTATGAGAATCTCATTATTGCTCTTAATTGCGCTTTCGGTTCAAAGTTTCGCTAACGACCCAATAGTATTGCCAACAGACCATTTTAAGGTCAAAATCAATGAGATCGGCCAAATATCCAGTATTTTCGATTGTGTAAACAAAGTTGAGTACCTGGCCAAGGGACAAACAGCACCATTTCTCACGCTCCAGATAGACGATAAACAATACCACCCGACAGCTTCCGATTACAACAGACAGAACGGCCGTTTGACGCTTACCTATGCTGATATCGACACCAGGTTAAATCTCACCGTCCATCGCAAATCCACTCATATTACCTTTGAAATAATTTCAATCGATCCTGCAGACAAGCCCATTGATTTGGTAATATGGGGCCCGTACCCGACAACCATCGGACAGATCATCGGCGAAACAATAGGCGTCGTTAGAAACGACGATTACGCCATAGGTATCCAGGCCATGAATCCTAAAACCATTGGCGGCTCGGTACAATCCGACGACCGAATGTTGGTGCACCAACGCAAAAACGATCCCACAGTGATACCTGATATCGCTGTCGATCTAAGCGATTCCCTGCGATACATGGGTGATACCGCAACATACACCGATTTTGGCAGCATCCTACAGGCTTATTGTCGCAGCCGGTCCAAAGAACGCACAATTTCCAACTGGGGCCATGCTGATTTCACCGTCAAGCCCTTCGATGACGGCGGTATAATTGGCAGCAAAATCGCCCTGTTTGGCTGTCCAGTCAAACAAACACTCGACACCATCGGTAAGATTGAGATCGCCGAAAACCTTCCCCATCCGATCCACGATGGCCAATGGGCAAAAACCGCCCCGACCGCCTCAGAATCATATATCATCACAGATTTCAGTGAATCAAACATCGAAAAAGCGGTCGAAGTTACAAAACTTGCCGGCCTGCGATACCTCTACAACAGCTCTCCGTTCCGGACATGGGGCCATTTTAAACTCAAACCTTCCCATTTCCCAAACAACTGGGACAGCTTCAAAAACTGCGTTGACATTGCCCGCAAACAGGGCGTTGGCCTCGGCTTCCATACCCTTTCAAACTTCATAACCACCAACGATCCCTATGTAACACCCAAACCGGACCGGCGGTTAGCAGTCATTGGAACAACATCGCTTTCAAGTGATGTCAATCCCACACAAAAAGAAATACAAATTGACGATCCGGCCCATTTCAATAAGAAAACCGCCCTCAATGCCCTCCGGATTGGCGATGAATTAGTTCAGTATGCTTCCGTCTCAGCTGAACAGCCCTTCAAACTGCTTGATTGCAAACGCGGTGCATGGGGAACAAAACCGGATTCGCATAAAAAGGGCCAAATCGTTAGTAAACTCATGGACCACGGCTACAATGTATTTCTAACAGACGCTGACCTTGCCATGGAAGTTGCCCGCAAAGTCGCCGATTTTTGCAACCACACAGGCGCACTTCAACTCTCCTTCGACGGCCTCGAAGGCAACTGGTCAACCGGCATGGGGGCGTACGGCAGATCAATTTTCACAAAAGCATGGTTCGACCACCTCAAACCCGAACTGAAGGGCCATATCATCAACGATGCAAGCAACCCCAATCATTATAACTGGCACATCTACACAAGAATGAACTGGGGAGAGCCATGGTACGGCGGCTTCCGCCAGAGTCAGCAGCTTTACCGTCTCAAGAACCAGCCATATTACTCACGAAACCTCATGCCCCGCATGTTGGGTTGGTTCTCACTGCGCCCGGATACCAGCGTAGAAGATGCCGAATGGCTCCTCGCCCGCGCGGCTGGATTCAACGCGGGATTCGCCCTGGCTCTCAGCATCGACTCACTCGCCCAGCAGCAGGCGGGCCAATCTTTCGACGAGTCAGCAAGCCAACTCGGCGCAATGCCCGCCATCATGGAAAATATCCGCCATTGGGAAACCGCCCGAATGCAGGGCCTCTTCCCGCCCTCCATCCGCGCCAGCCTGCAGGACGTAAAGCGTGAGTTCCACCTTGAACCGGTTTCCGAAAAGGTTTACGACCTCTACCCGGTCTATACATACACCGCTGCTCTATCCCCGCAAAGCCCCGACACCAAAAAGTCGACCGCTCAATTCGAACTGAAAACTGAACTGACAGACAAACCTCTGTCGTTTATCCTGCGTTCCACAGGCAAATCCTCGCTGCAAAATTTCACCCTGAAGATCGATGATAAAACCGCCCTCCAACTGGAAAATGAATTAAAGCAAGGCCAGTCGATAAGATACACCCAAGGCCCGAGTGCTCAAATATATAACAATTCCTGGCGGCAGTTATCGCAGATAAATATCGACCACGATCAACTGAAGATCAAGTCGTCCAGCCATATCATCAAGATAGCCTACGAATCAGCAGACGATCAGGCAAAGCTTGACATTGAGTTCCGAATAATGGGTGATCCGGTAAGGCTCGATTCAACCGCACCCGAAAAAATAGATCAGGCTCCGATAACTATTACCAATCTGCTCAAGGATTGAAGAACAGTAGAAAAGTAATGGTGCAGATCAAGGTCAAAACACAGGGAACCAGGAAGATCGGCCTCCAATCGAATTTACCGTCCGTATTGAATTTATCCATGACCATCCCGAAAATCTAAAGCAAATAGTTTTTGCCCCCGATCTCCTTAAGCGCAGTGGTGTCCCAGGCATGAGTTGTCATAATATTTACGGTAACGGAAGTTGTACCGGCTTACCTGATGCGTAACACTGGTCAGCGGCGAAGAATATTTCATGGGTCTTGATAGCGTCGGCCAGATTGCAATGCGATTCAACATCATTCTGTATACACTCGATAAAATGATCGATCTCGCCCTGGAACGGATGATGCGTCACATCAGATGAGTCGGGGCAGATACCAGGAATTTCACGCCAGTCCTTTTGTTCCGGACTTTGCGGAGCGAACAGTTGATTTTTCTTGATCGTCCCCTTGTCACCGTAAACGCTCAAAGGGAACGTGTAGGGCTGTATCCCCTCGAAATTAACAGAAACCTTACCAAGCACACCGTTAGAGAACTTCACCAGCAAAACCTCCAGCCCGTCATACTCCATCGGAAGCATTTCTGACCAGTCGTTACTGATCGGATTATACTGGCTGGTTTTCCCTTTCCGCTTACCGCCAGCGTATCCGAAAACTTCGATTGCATCAGCCGCTTGAGTTTCGCCCGCTCCGGCAAACCAGCGAAGCGCGTCCACCGCATGGCACCCCGCAACTGCCATCGCGCTGTGGGACATATCTATCCGTCGTCCCTGATCCCAGCCGCCCCACCATGCGCTGTTGTAAGACTGGTAATCGGTCTCGGCGTAATAGACTTCGCCCATCGTCCCGTCTGCGATCAGCTTTTTAATGTTTTGAAACAGCGGGTTCCACCGAAGAACGAAACCGACAACCGTCTTCACTCCCGCCGCGTTTACCGCATCACGCATTTGTCGCAGTTCTTTAAGCGAGTTGGCGGCTGGCTTTTCAATGATCATGTGCTTGCCCGCTTCAGCTGCTGCCAGCACGTTTTCGCAGTGAATGTGCTGCGGCGTACAGATCGAAACCGCGTCGATCCCGTCATGCTTCAGTGCATCGGCCATATTGTCATAAACACCGACATCACGTAAGCCTGCTTCCTCAGCACGCTTGCGGGCATTGTCCGGGTTGATGTCACAAATAGCACGCACCTCAGCGTGCGTATTGTTCACATACGCGGATATATGCTGCGTCGATACCCACCCGGCTCCAACCACTAAGATACCATATTGCTTTTCTGCCATGAATCGAACTCCTGAATATTCGTGTGTGGAAACTTAAACCTGCCAGGGCTTTCGCATGTCGTATCTTAGCAATTTATTAGCTTCGTCATCGTTGACGAACTTCTCCGTCTTCGGATCCCACTGAAGCTTTCGGCCAAGTTTCAGACAGATGCCGCCGATCAGGCAGATAATTATCGAACGATGCGAATTTTCGCAGGTGGGGTTCGTGTTGTGGGGGGTCTTGTCGCACTCGATAAAGTTGCGCTCATGTATCGCTGACTCATACAGTTTCGTATCGCTCTCTTTCAACTTAATCTTCAGCAGGTCACGATTACTTGCGTCAAAATTACTGCGGCAGTACAGCCAGTCCTTTTTATTTTCATGATGGAAAGTTACGCCATGCCGATTCCTGCCCGTATCAGTCACAATGATCTTACGCCCGTCAGCATAAGTATATTCAAGATCGTAAGTCAGCACAGTATTGAACAAACCTTTCTTCGGGTACACACCCTTTCCCTCGACAGTTACCGGCCCCGTATCTTCCGTCCCAAGCCCCCATTGCGCCAGATCGATGTCATGCACGCCGTACCCTGCGATCCATCCAGCCAGCGAGAACCGCTCAACAAAGTACCACCCGCGCAATCCCTTGCCGGGAATCCCGCCGATAATAATCGAACGATATCCCATTGGCTCTACCGGCCCCTGCCAAAGGTTCCAGTTGAGCCATTCCGGTACAGGTTCCACCGGATGATCACCGGTTGCATGACCGGCTGGCGAACCGATAACCACTTTTCTAACGTCACCCAGATAACCGTTGCGAACCAGTTCGCAAACTTTGCGATTATAAACGTTCGAGCGAAGCTGCGTACCATGCTGGAATATTCGTTTGTTTTTTTGAACCGCATTAACCAGGGCACGACCCTCATGGATAGTATTGCTCAAGGGCTTTTCGCAGTAAACATCTTTGCCTGCATTAACAGCGGCAATCGAGATCGGCACGTGCCAATGATCCGGCGTACCGACCAGAACAGCGTCAACGTCTTTGCGGGCAAGCAATTCACGGTAATCCTCATAACATCCGTCCTTGCCCACCTTTGCCCGTCCAGCCGTAGCCTCAAGGTTCTTGCGGTTCGGGTCACACAACGCCACAACCTGCGACTGCGTATGATTCATAAAATTCTGCATCCCGCCGTTCGCTTTATCGCCGCAGCCGATAACCGCAAGGTTCACCCGCTCGGATGGTGCGTTCGCGCCGAACACGCTGGAAGGAACAATAGTAGGAATTGCCATTGCAGCGGCGCTGTATTTTAAAAGCTGTCTCCGGGTTATTTTTGATGATCTCATTATTACACTCCTGTTATTTGGCCGCTTGATATTTGTTCCATTCTTGACGATACTCTGCATCCGTAGGCGTTTCACCTGAACGTATCCAGACACGATACCTCAAAACCAAAGGCTTATCTTTCTTTAACTCAAAGCGTGTTCCGCTCCTGGGAAATGTCGGCTGAAACCAAGGCAGATTTGGATATTCAACATAATCGCCCGGATATTCGGCGTTGTTCTTTTTTTCAAACACAGCAAACACCGCTGGTTTCGTACCACCGTTCCAGATGCCCGTCGCCGATTGCCACGCTGCACGAACCTGCGCATCAGCATCATCCGCATGATGATTAAGCTTCATATCTTTGATCGCAGCCAATCTAATGTTCAACCCGCCGTAAGCTTTTGTTACTCGTCTGGCCAGAGTAACGCCTTCCACTAACGGCACGAACTTATACGTCAGATCGATATACCGTCCTTTCTCACTTGCCAGCCAGACACGTATCGTCGCAGTCTCATCAACAATCGGCGTCTTATCATCCCACAGCCAGCGGTTCTTAGCCTGTATTTCTGCATAATCGTTACCGTTGTGTGTCTTGACTTTGCCGGTCGGTCGTGCGAATACGTTTTGCAGCGCGTGCAGGTCGTACGTCTTGCCCAGGTATTGAACCTCAGGCCACGCCCAGTATATCCCGCGGTGATGCGGATGATCGTGCGACCAGTCCAGCGTCAGTTCTTCGCCTTGCGGCCCGTAAACGGGATGGATATAGTTACTGCGCGGTGCGGCGTACTTAAGGTTATTGGGATTGACTTTTTCGAGATAACCCTCTGGCGGCTGAACGGTCGCATAGTTATACTGCAGCACCGGTTTATCACCGTCAACAAAAAGATACTGACCAGTTGCGGCATCAAGCTTAGCCTGCATCTGCGGCGAACCGGCACAACCGACCACCGAGAAGATTACTAAAGCCATGCCGATCACCAGAACAGTTCGGATCGTGATCAATTTAACAATTCGCATAAGCTCTTTCTCCAATTACTATGACTATGAATAGTATGGGACCTTTGAATGAAATATCTTGATCAACCAATATAAAAGCAACCAGCTTAATATCCTTTGGCGGCAGGGTGTCAAAATGCTAATCATTGATACTATACACAACATACAGTTCTTTGTCGTTCAATATTCTACGGGAAAATAACGAACCTAGAGCACTTGGACTTTTTATGTATCGACTTAGGCCGTTATGAGGACGAGTCTGACAAGGCGAAAAACGCAGCCAATGCGATCCATTGTCGAGTATTTTCAACGTAGTCAGACGAAGCCGCAATAGGTATAAGCGATACACTAAAAATTCAATTGCTCTAATTATAGATTGAAAGGATTTATACAGAATTTCAAGAACAGATCAGACTTTTTGGAAGTTGTTGCTGCTTTTTACCGAGAAGTTGAGTTAAAGCCTTTCAGAATAAGTACTTAATGCTGATTGTGGCAAATAAATACATGGCCAATCAACTTCTTTCTATATTGTAGACTCTGCTCATCTAAAATAGTTTTCTGTTGACTTTTACTGCTGGTTCGATTAAAATAAACCGATAAATTCCTAGTAACCTTAGTGTTGCATTTATGGCGCCATAGCGGGGTAATTACCCTTGGCAGCGCAGCCGTCCTGATTGGTTCAGGCCGTTTGCCTCTCAAGTCACTCCCTGAAAGTTGTGGATTGCCGCATTGCTATGCTGTTAATCGGATAGGAGTACAAAATGAGTAATGATCAAACCTCCGCAGGTTCCCCTGCACCAAAGCCCTTGCGCAAACCCGGCTCCCAGATCATCGTCGATACTCTCGTCGAACTGGGCGTAGACACAATGTTCGGCTACCTTGGCGGTGTAGTACTACCGCTTTTCGACAAGCTCTACGATGCGCCGATCAATTTCATAATTCCCCGCCATGAGCAGGGCGGCTGCCACATGGCAGACGCTTACGCCAGGGCTACCGGCAAAGTTGGTGTCGTAGTAGCTACCTCGGGCCCAGGAGCGACAAACCTCGTAACCGGCATCGCCAACGCAATGATGGACTCGGTTCCGATCGTCTGCCTCACCGGCCAGGTTCGCACCGATCTTATCGGTAACGACGCCTTTCAGGAAGCTGATATCACCGGAATAACAAGGCCCATAACAAAACACAACTGCATAGTCAAAAACGTTAAGGATCTTGCAAGAACCATTCGCGAAGCGTTCCATATCGCCTCGACTGGTCGACCCGGTCCGGTCCTGATCGACATACCCGTCGACGTTGCCGTTTCAATGTGCGAAGTGACCGTCGCCCCGGAAAAGGTACATCTTCAGGGCTACCGGCTTAAACCGCACGGCCATGCTAAGCAGATCGCTATTGCCGCCAACGCTATTAACAATGCTAAAAGACCCGTTCTATACGTCGGCGGCGGCATCATCTCTTCAGGAGCGAGCGCCGAATTGCGTCAATTCGCCGAAAAAGCCAACGTCCCCGTAACGACAACACTGCTTGCTATGGGCGTTTTCGACCAGACAAAGCCCGGCTCACTCAACATGCTTGGTATGCACGGAGCGGCCTATGCAAACTTCGCGGTACAGGAAGCGGACCTCCTGATCGCGATAGGTGCCCGTTTCGAGGACCGCGTAACCGGCAAAATAACTACATTCGCCAAAAATGCGAAGATCATACATGTTGACATCGACCCGTCCAGTATCTCAAAAAACATCACCGTCGACATACCTATCGTAGGTGATGCCAAAAGAATACTAAAGGAACTCACCGACGCGATCGAACACCGCGAACGCATTGAATGGTGCGCCAGGATCGCCGAATTAAAACAAAAATACCCATTGGCTTATGACCGAAACGCAACAACCATCAAGCCCCAGTATGTCATAGAAGAGCTTGCTCACCAGACCAACGGCGATGCAATCATCTGCACCGGTGTCGGCCAGCACCAAATGTGGGCCGCCCAGTTCTACTCATACAAACGCCCGCGTCAGTTCATAACCTCAGGCGGACTTGGAACTATGGGATTCGGACTGCCCGCAGCTATCGGCGCACAGATCGCATGTCCCGACCAGACAGTCATAGACATCGACGGCGACAGCTCTCTCAACATGACGATGAACGAGCTTGCAACCGCGGTTCAATATAAGCTGCCAGTAAAGATTTGCCTCATTAACAACGGCTTTATGGGAATGGTTAGGCAATGGCAGGAACTGTTCTACAACAAAAGATACTCATGCAGTTTCCTCGAAAATCCTGATTTTGCCACTGTTGCCCGGGCCTATGGAGCTGTCGGGATCACCGTTGACAAAAAAGAAGACGTCCCCGCGGCGATCAAAAAAATGCTTGCTGAGACCGGGACATGTCTGGTTGACTTCCGCGTTGAGCCGGAAGAAAACGTCTGGCCGATGGTACCGGCAGGAAAAAGCATAAACGAAATGGACGGAATTGATATTTTTCAAAGTATGGCATAAACGCCGAAAGGAGAATTGCGATGAAACATATAATTAGTGCACTTGTCCAGAACGAACCCGGCGTACTTGCTCGTGTTGCCGGAATGTTTGCTGCCAGGGCCTTCAATATCGACTCACTGGCAGTCGGAAGAACAGACAATCCGAAACTAAGCAGAATGACTATCGTAGTCATTGGCGATGATAGAATGGTCGAACAGGTCAGAAAACAGCTCGCGAAGATCATTTCTGTCGTAAAAGTACAGGATTATGCCGGGCAGAACCTCGTTGCCAGGGATCTGATGCTCATAACCATAGCCGCACCAGCCGAAAAAAGACCAGAGATTTTCGCTCTAATAGAGATGTTTAATGCGAAAGTAGTAGACATAGGACCAAAATTTGTTATGGTAGAAGTCGTGGGACCCGAGATCAAGATAGAAGCATTCATCGAAGCCTGCCAGCCCTATGGCATAAAAAGTGTCGTCCGTACCGGCACCATAGCCATGCCAAGGCACCCAAAATTAAAATCACAACAGTAAATTAAAAGATATAACAAGGAGATTATTAGATTATGGCAACTATATACTACGAAAACGAAGCGACAATTGATGCTTTAACGGGCAAAAAAGTAGCTGTCGTCGGCTACGGCTCACAGGGTCACGCTCACAGCCAGAACCTTCGCGACAGCGGCATCGAAGTTGCTGTTGCAGAGCTTGCAGGCACTGACAACTTCAAACTCGCACAGGAGCACGGTTTCACTCCGACCGATGTTAAGACCGCCATTGATGGCGCAGCTCTTATCATCATAACCCTTCCTGACGAAGTGCAGGCAAAGGTTTACGCATCTGAGATCGCACCGAACCTCGCACCGGGCCAGACCCTCGGTTTCTGCCACGGATTCAACATCCACTTTAAATACATCGT
>DAOWHR010000417.1 GCA_030641315.1 Anaerohalosphaeraceae bacterium
AACATCAACACCGACAAAAATGCCGATATATGACGAACAGAAAGGTTATTCGGCTGAAATATTGCACTTTTTGGCAAATAAT
This sequence comes from Anaerohalosphaeraceae bacterium, assembly GCA_030641315.1. Classification (GTDB taxonomy): domain Bacteria; phylum Planctomycetota; class Phycisphaerae; order Sedimentisphaerales; family Anaerohalosphaeraceae; genus DAOWHR01. Next base: position 83 of record DAOWHR010000417.1, read on the forward strand.
CGCATATTACGTGAAACCTTTGGCGGTTGAATGACGTCTAAATATATGTTACAATTGTATTTTCAAATTTGAGCGATTTGACGGAATTTTGATATATGAAAATAATGAATCGATTAGTTATGACGCTTGCGGGGCTGTTCTTGATCGTTGCTGCCCTTCTTAAAGCGAAGCAGATAACGACATTCCATGTTGGAGCTGACGGCTTCTGGGAAAGCTGGCTTTTTTATGTAATCCAGATCCCGCTTGAGATCGGGCTTGGCGTATGGCTTTTATCGGGGCTATTCAGGAAGGCGGCGTGGCTGCTGGGGACGCTGGCTTATTTCGGATTCATATTTGTTACGGGGTACAAGGTTTATACCGGTGCCGAATCGTGCGGATGTTTCGGTGCGATCGAAGTTTCGCCTGTCATTACTCTTCTTGTGATAGATATTCCGTTTTTTTTGACGCTTGCAATATTCAGGCCTAAGAGTGAGAAGCTTTTCCCTCCGCCATGGCCGCATGCCCTGCATGTGCTGATAATATCAATACCGACCTGTCTATTCATAGGTGCCCTCACTGCGGCGATTTATGTGCATGGAGAAGTACCAAAGAAAAGGGCAGGCAACCTGATGGGCACCCCCCGACACACCGTACAGGTGGAAAAAGTCGATCCGAATAAAGTTGAAGAGGGTGATCCGAAGAAGGTAGACGAAGGTGACCCGAAAAAGGTAGATGAGGGTGATCCGAAAAAGGTTGACGAAGGTGACCCGAAAAAGGTAGATGAGGGCGATCCGAAAAAGGTAGATGAGGGTGATCCGAAGAAGGTTGACGAGGGCGATCCGAAGAAGATAGACGAAGGCGACCCGAAAAAGGTTGACGAGGGTGACCCGAAGAAGATAGACGAAGGCGATCCGAAAAAGGTTGACGAAGAAGATCCTGTTGCTGTCGAGGTTGAACGAAAGAGGTGGCCCTGGTTCGAACATACCGACATTGCCGATGAACTCAAAGAGGGTATGGTTATCATTATGTGTCATCGCCATACCTGTGAAATCTGCGAAGAGGCGGTACCTGATTACCTGCAGATAGCAAAGGATCTTGGGGTAGGGCTGGATGAGGATTCTATCAAAATGGCGTTCCTGGAGATACCTCCTTACGGCAAGAGCGAGCACTACGAGATCCCTGAGGATACCAAGTGCCTGCTGGGCAAGCTTGCGGAAGGCGTTGACGATTTTGATAATTATCCAAGCCCCGTCATCTTTACGCTCATCGACGGTGAAATGTATCATGCATCGGATGGGGAGGATGAGATTCCCGATATGGATGCTTTATTGGCATCATTTGATAACTATTGACCGATAGGCCCTGAAGCACAAATATCATGGAGTTAAAAGTTCTGGTAGTATTGTTGATGGATTTATCGATCATTTTGGGGGAGTTTTTTCCGGGGATTCGATTAAGTTTTTTCGGTGCTATAATCAGCACGACCCCCTTTTGGTTAAAAGGGTGCTGCTATGATATTGGGGCACGCTTTGCAATCAGTATTTTTATGGTTTTTTGTTATGGGGCAAGTTCCTGCTTCATTTTTTTTCACCGCGCTGTTATAATCGCCTCTCGAGCCTTTGACGGCAACTATACAGTCAATGCGTATGCAAATATACGCTTTTTATCGCGGGATGATGTTATAAAATGAGATTTGGTGCAGGGATGCAAATTAAAGAGTGGTCGGTTCGCCCGCCTCAGGACGGCGCAGGACAGTTAGCGTCAGAATTACGCCTTCCGGAATTTATCGCCCAGGTACTAATAAACCGGGATATTTCCACCGCTGACCGGGCACAAACTTTCCTGACGCCAAAACTTACGGACCTTATCGAACCCGAGCGTATGCCCGGGGCTGTTCAGGCCGCCAAACGTATAATACAGGCTGTCGAAAATGGCCAGAAGATCACCATCTACGGTGACTACGACGTTGACGGCATTACTTCCACTACTATTCTCTGGCACTTGCTGACAATGCTTGGCACCTCAACCGAATACTATATCCCCCACCGGATAGACGAAGGCTACGGCCTCAACGACGAAGCAATAAAACAGATCGCCGAAAACGGGACAAACCTGATCATCACCGTCGACTGCGGAATAACCGCCGTCAAAGAAGCGGCCCTTGCCGGACAGTTGGGGATGGATATTATTATTACCGACCACCACAAACCTTCGTCTCAACTGCCCGAAGCAACGGCTATCGTTCACCCTCTGCTCGATAACTATCCCAATCCAGATTCAGCAGGCGCGATGGTCGCCTTCAAACTTGCATGGGCCATTGTCAATCAGTCAAAGACTTCCGCGCAGACACCGCCTGCGTTGCGGCAGTTCCTGCTTAACGCTACAACACTGGCAGCGATGGGGACGGTTGCCGATGTGGTCGACCTTCGCGGCGAGAACAGAATACTGGCCAGCTTTGGACTTAAGGCTCTTTCCGATTCCAAACTAACCGGATTAAAGGCGCTGATCGAATCGGTCTCGCTTACCGGTAAGAACCTTGACTCATATCACATCGGCTTTCATCTTGCCCCGATGCTGAATGCGGCTGGCAGGATGGGACACGCAAGGCTTGCCGTGGAAATGCTGACAAGCGATTCTGAAGTTCGATGCATAGAGATCGCTAAATATCTTCAGGACCAGAACCGGCAAAGGCAGAAATGCCAGCGAGATATTTTCACCCAGGCCCGAGATATGATAAACGATGGGGGGCTTAATCATCCGAATCGCAAAACGATCGTCCTTGCCAGCGACAACTGGCATACGGGTGTGATCGGTATTGTCGCATCAAAAGTTGTTGAGAACTTCAACCGCCCTGCCGTCATGATAAACACCAATTGTCAGCCGGCTCAGGGTTCGGCACGTTCGGTAGAAGGCTTTGATATGCACTCGGCATTTAATGCGTGCGCCCAACACCTTGAATCATTCGGCGGACACGCGATGGCTGCGGGGCTAAAAATAAAAAAAGAAAAACTGTCGGACTTTATCGCAGCGTTTGAAAATTACGCCAATGAGAATATGACAGATCAATGTCTTGTCTCCAGCATGGATATTGAAGGCGTTTGCAAAATATCCGAATTCACCGAAAAGACCATATCGCAGCTCAAACGGCTCGAACCGTTCGGCCAGGGCAATCCCGCCCCGATTTTCGCCACAATGGGCGTTCACCGGATCGCCCCGCCAAGAAAGGTCGGCGCGAAGGGAGATCATCTCCAGCTAGCTATCTCGGACAATACAGCTTCCGTGCGGTGCATCGGATTCGGCATGGGCAGGCTCGAAAAGAAACTGCTCGAAGTTGATCATTTCTCGGTAGCATACGAACCGCAGATAAACACATACAACGGAAACTCATCGGTTCAGTTCCTGCTTAAAGATATTAAATTCGACTGACCACAACCAGCTTATTATTATCACCAGCAAGACAGACGTCATAATTTATCGAAAAAACGCAGAACACATATACCGCTTTTGCGTATAAGAGATAAATTCCACTTCATTTTAAGGATGTCGATCTTGTACGATGTTGCGATTATCGGTGCGGGCCCGGCAGGCAGTACGCTTGCACGGCTAATAGGCGAAAAGTACAAAACGGTCATCATTGATAAACGCTGTTTCAGGAACATTCCGGAAGGATATGGTTCTGGAAAATGCTGCGGCGGACTGCTTGCTCCCGATGCTCAGGCTATGCTGGCCAAATTGGGACTTGCTTTGCCTCGGGAGGTTCATTCGGAACCGCAGTTGTTTGTCGTTCGGGTAATAGATATTCAGCGAAATCTTGAAAGATATTACCAGCGATACTACATCAATATGGACAGGTGGCAGTTTGACCGTTGGCTCTTATCGCTTGCTCCGGCTTCTGTTGACATCATTGAGAAAACCAGGCTAAAAACTTTTGAAAAAAATAGTGATCATTTCGACCTCTCACTAAAATCAAACGCAGGAACACGTAAGATAAAAGCAAAGCTCGTTATAGGAGCCGATGGCGGTTTCTCCAGGGTCAGAAAACTGGCATTCAATACAAAACCTTTTCCAAAAAAATACATCTCGATCCAGCACTGGGTTGAGATGGAAGATGACCAGCCATTTTTTTCTTCGATATTTGATAGTGATGTCACCGATTATTACTCATGGACAATACCAAAACGTAATGCATTGATAATTGGGACCGCGGTAACTCCGGGAGCTGACGCGTATGACAAGTTTAATTTACTGAAATCCAGACTAAAGCAGCACGGCTATCGGTTCGGAGAAACTCTGCATACCGAAGGCGCATACATACTCCGGCCGGTACGGCAAAAGCAGATATGCACCGGGAAAGATTCGATAGCACTGATCGGAGAAGCAGCAGGCTTTATCAGCCCCAGCTCTGCCGAAGGTTTCAGTTATGCATTCAAAAGCGCTTCGCTGCTTGCAAAAGCTTTAAGGCCCGGCTTGAAGGGCTTTGAAAAACGTTACCGAACTTACGCCGGTCCGCTCAAAACAAACATCGCGATGAAAAATATAAAGTCCAGAATATTATACAATCCGTTCCTTCGAGGCATGATCATGCGTACGGGCATCAATAGCATGAACATTAACTTTCGAACCGATCCTGCAACAAGCCTCGCTTTCAACAACTACTGAAAAATTGCGCCGCTATTGGCTCTCTACGGTTTCGATGGTGAAATATCCCAGCGTGCCAGCCATTGCCAGAAAGCTTTCCGGGTCTCCGCTTCCTGTCGCAAGAGCAATGTGCCCCGTACCGCAGCCCTTTGGCGCCTTTGTCGCGTCAAGGCCGATCCATTTGCCGCCAACGTACGCCTCGGTCCATGCGTGTCCGCCCAGCACGTTTTCGCGTCCCATGAAACTGTCAATATACACAAGGCCTGTCACGACCCTGGCCGGAATACCAGCCGCTCTGCACATGGCGGCCGTCAATACCGCATGTTCGCTGCAATCGCCCTGCTTGCTTACCGCGATCTCTGAAGCAGATGCATAGCCGACAGATAGATCCTTTTCGTCGATATAGTCATGCACGAACTGCTCAATTTTGTAAACCGCCTGCAGGGAGTCTTCTGCTCCTTCGACTGCCTGTTCAGCAAGTGCAACAACCTTCCTATCGTCGCATTGCAAATATCGCGTAGGCTTTAGCATCTCCAGCAGTTTTTCGTCCCTGCCTTTGTATGGAAAGGCCTCGCCTGACTCGGCTGACACCGGCATGACAGTAACTGTTACTTTATTACTCGCCTCTATCACAACTTTCTGGTTGTCAGTCGTTGGAACAGTAATCTCTTTGTTATCCTTTGGAACCAGTACATATTTTGTCTGCTTAGAATCTGCGCTGATCGGAGAGGGACTTTGGACCAGCATGCTGCCAATAAAATCGACCACGTCATTCGGGCTTAAAGCAAACTGTTTATCGCACGCCAACAACTCCAGCTTAAGACCCATTATCGGCACAGTCGTTTTTAAGGTTTTCAACTCATCGTCAATATAACTGGTAGCTGTTATCGCCCCCATCTTCGTGGTGACTTCTGTCAACTCTACAACCCTTCCAAAGAGATCGACAGCAACCTTATCGCCAACCTCAATTTCGGCGTCCATCGCGCCCATTATCGAAGTGTCAAATATCTTCACCGAAAACTTTACACCCTTTTTCAGTTCGTGTTCCAACTGAAGCAGTCTCAGCCCTTCGCTCATCAATGCGCCTTTGGGATACTGGATCGTCTTTTTCTGCTCCTGCCCCATCATGACAGTAGTAATCTCCAAAGTGCCGTCGTCATTTATTTTGCCTGTTTCACTCTTGATCATACCGCTCATGTCTGATGAGATGTTAAAACCAAGGGGCTTGCCCTTAATACTTTCGATGCTGCTTTGATCAATGCTCATCTTGATAGGATAGCCTGCTCGGGAAAGGTCAAGCACGATCTTCTCAGTTGTAATAACCCTGCCGCCGTCAACATTGCGGGTGTGTTTGCTGTATCCGAGTTTTTTGCCGCTGAGCACCACAGCGAGATACTCTGTTTCACTTTCCTGCTTCAAAGAACCTGCCGGATCAGGTTCATCTGAACAACCGTTTAGGCAAAAAAGTAAAGCTGCCAGTAAAGAAGTAACTCCGATTAGACATTTTTTCGACAGCAACATGTATGCTTCCTTTCAGGTTTATTTTGGGTAGTTCTATGTGTTCCCAACATGCAGGATACCGGCCAGATCATAACAACACATGTACAAATAGTCAAAGAAGTTGTGCGACCTAATGGAAAAAGAATTGCCGGAACATTCAGATGATCATGCCGGTTTGGAGACTTGGCGTCCCTGCTGCACTTAATATCTGGATCCGGTTTTTGTAACCGCCAAAGCCTTTTTAAGTATCTCCGCCAATCTTTGAACCGCTTGTTCGACATCAACTGACAACGGTTTGGCAAGCTCTGTACTCGCAGGCTGAATGCCGATCACGATCACCTCAGTGTCGTTATCGGCAGTTATCATGTCCACAAAAAACTTTGGAGACAGTATGTGTGTCGATAACATCATCGTATCCAGCTGGTCGGGAGAGAATATCTTGATCGAACCTGGGACGCCCGCAAAGTCTATCGCGTCAATTATGATAATATTTCGCGAGCGCTTATTTTTTATGTGCTGAATATAATTTTCAGGCACAGTGCCCGTGTCGATAACGTCAACTGGAATAACCGATCTGATCCTCTCGCAAATCGCAGGACCTACCCCGTCATCGGCCTTCAGTGTATTGCCTATGCCAACTATGATAGTTTTCTGGCTGGCACACTTGCTTAAACATTCAAACAGTTGTTCGTCGTTAGCCACGGCATCTCGCTATCATCACAGATTAATGTTCAACTCACATTTACATTCCGGGCAAAGGATCCGCATATAATCACCGGCCTGAACGTCACGGTCAGGCTGTACATTCTGATTTGCCTTATCGATCATTTCGAGCTTATCGTTTTTCGCAAGCAGCAAAGATGGGTTTGTATATGCAAGCGGCCCCAGCTTGTCACAAAGCCATACAAGGTGCTGCTTCGCACCGACAACCGCGCCGCATTTCTCGCACATCTGAAGCTCAAATTCAAAGGTTTCACGCATCGAGGCCCTGTCCAGATTAGCCAGATCCCATTGCTGGGTCAGCTTTATTCCATTTTCCGTTGTACAGTTGTCCTGACAGTTGCCGCAGAAGATGCATGCATCTGCTTGCTGGGTAATCGTTCTGGTCGGAACTTCTTTGTCCGTTTCATCTGTCATGGTAAGCGCAAGTGTCGGACAGACATTTACACAAGCTCCGCACCCGATACAGGCATCCATATCAAATTCCGGTTTGCCCCGATAAGCTTCGGGCACAATGCATGGTTCAGCAGGGAAACGGGTAGTGTACCGCGGCGAAAAAACGGCGGTTACTGCTTCGATCAGCTCTCTGATTTTAGGCAAACGCACTTTCATTCTCCTTTATCAGTCTTACTGTCATCGGTAGTATCGGCGACCTCTGAATACTTATCGACAACACTGTTTTCCCACAACTTAACGCCTGAAACGTAAGCGCCTTTGGCAATCGCATGAGCGGCAGTCGGTGATGTCAGCAATAGAAAGGCCGCACAGATGATCGCCTTGGCACTGATAGCTCCGGATGCACTTACCATCGCCACACCAAACAATAGAAATATTGTTCCCAGCGTAACGCATTTTGTCGAAGCCTGCAAACGGTTATACACGTCAGGAAACCGCACAAGGCCTATACAGCCGCATATGTCAAACAGTATCCCGAGAACGATAAAAAAGTATCCTGTTTCAGTCATCGAAATTTTTTCCTTCCAGAAATTTTGCCAGCGCTATCGTACCGATAAAACTCAGCAACGCCCATGCCAAAGCGATATTCAGGTAATAGTCCTTGCCGGTCAGCATACCCAGTAGGGCGCAGAAGCCGACAATGATAATACCAAGTATATCGATACCGACGGTCCTGTCGGGGGCGCTTGGGCCCCTGCCTATCCTGTACAGACACAAAAAGCAGCAAATCCCAAGCCCAAGATAGAACAGTACAGTTGAAATTGCCATATTACCCTCTTAATTACTATTCGAAAATCCTCTTTATATACCATTCAAATTTAGCCGCGATATCTTGTGTTGCCTGCTCGACATCTTCATGTTTTACATATATCCAGTGAACATAAAGAAAACCGTCCTCAGTAAGGTCGACTGTCAAAGTGCCAGGCGTAAGAGTGATCGAATTTGCCAACGCGGTTATTCCGGATTCTGTCTTCAGATTCGTCTTGACCTTGACGATGCCGGGCCTTATCGGCATGTCCGGATGCAACGCCCGATAGACAACATCGAGATTCGCCTTTACCATGTAATAAAAGAACACCGGAATATATACCAGAAACCAGAATATCCTCACCGGCGAAATGAAAACATGATGTTCTTTAGGAAGCATCTCATGGAACAACAGAGCAACCACGACCGAAGCAGCAACGCCTGCGATTACAACCTGGATGTCAAGGCTCCATGTCAAAAGCAGCCAGACAACAAACGCCGCGACCATATATATAACCCGTCTCATACTCTCACCTCAATTACGCTCCGATCAGTTTTGATGAATACAAAATTCCATCTGTCAACGCCTGCACAGCTGTTTCCAAAACAGCGGCCCTTAAACCTGGAACGATAACGATCAGTCCCATTAAAACACACAAACAAGCCAAAAATATCATGGCCCCTGCCATCATGCCCTTGTCTTCCGGCCCATACCGGGCATCTGCGGGAACATCACCCATAAAGACATAACGCTGCACCTTAAGATACATTATCAGCGTACACAGACTCACAAGAAAGATCACAGCAGCGATCCAGTAAAAACCCGCTGCAACCGCAGCCCATGCAAGGATCACCTTGCTCCAAAATCCGCTGAACGGCGGGATACCAACAATAGATGCCGAAGCTATGGCGCTCGTCGCGCAGGTTATAGGCATCGATGCCGACAAACCGCCCAGTTTTTTCAGATCCCTTGTGCCCGTTGACATCTGGATCGATCCGCTTGCCAAAAACAGCAGCGATTTATATACCGCATGATTGATAAGATGAAACA
>DAOWHR010000379.1 GCA_030641315.1 Anaerohalosphaeraceae bacterium
ACGCATTCGCGGCTTTAAACCGACCTTAAGATGCAAGTCACTGGCTTCCTTTTTGATCATGTACTCGAAAAGACGGTCGATCTCCGGTTTTTTTTCTGCAAATTCTTTGTATTCAATAGGTTGGCCTTTGGCCATAAACATACTCCTTTACGGTTAACAAAACATTTCCGCTTGGCAACAGCAATAACAATATCCAATGTACAAAAAGCCGAAAAACGGCAGAGACCGATTAAAACGGGGTATTATACTATCTCCCGTATGATTGTCAAACAGTTATTTACTTTGTGACCGCTGTAAGGTCATATAAAATTGCCATTAATCGGCTTAATAGCGATCAGATCACTGCATTAGTATAAAAGTGAGAGTAAGGTATATTGCGACGCTTATCGAATCATTTGCCGTCGTAACCAGCGGCCCGGAGCTTATGGCGGGATCAATGCCGATTCTCCGGAACAAAAACGGCAGAAATAGGCCTAGCGTTGTCGCGACCATGATCGCGGTAAACATCGCCATCGCAAATGTACATACAATTCTTACATGGTCAGATGCGGGGATCGGCTCGGAAACATCGTTTATATGCCCGTCCATCAACGCGGGGATCGAAGCGCAGATCAATGCGCCGACAAGTCCGCAACATATCGCCACAAGAAACGCTATCCTGACTTCACGGGCGAAAACCTGGCTGATTCGCAATGCGGCAAGGTCACCGGTAGCAAGGCCGCAAATTACGATAGCGGCAGTCTGTAAGCCTGCGTTGCCGCTGATCGCTGCGACCATCGGGGCAAATGCCATTGCGACGGCCCATATTGGAAAATGATCGCCTTGCGTGAAAATGTTCTTGTACAGCAAAGCTACCATTGCCGTTATCGCTGTCCCGGCCAGGCAGGGCAGCAGCCACGTCATTCTCACCCGTGCAGCGTGTATTACCGAAAAGCTTTCCAGTTCCGCCGCGTCTGTACCAGCCATTGCGTAAATGTCCTCTGCGGCCTCTTCTTCGGCTACTTCGATGATGATGTCCGCTGTGATCCTGCCGACAAGTCTGTGGTTTTCGTCCAGCACGGGCACAACGATCAGGTCGTTTTTCTTAAATGTGTTTCTGACCTCTTCCTGATCGGTATCTGTCGTCACGTAGATAGCGTCTTTTTCAACAAGGTCAGCTATTTTAGTGGTTTCTGCTCGTGTCAAAAGCGACCTAATCCTGACATCGCCGATGAATTTACCCTGTTTATCGGTTACAAAGATTGTAAAGAAGTCTTCGTCAACTTCGGCTTTTTGCAGATTATTGATCGCTTCTTTGATTGTGGCGTCCTGGCAGACGTTTATCAGGACCGGGTCCATAATGCCGCCCGCAGAATCCTCCGGATAGCTCATCAGGTCCTTGATCTGATGAGCATCATCTTTTGAAATTTGCCCAAGAACCTCATTCTGCTTCGTTTCTGGAAGTTCGGCAATGATGTCTGCCGCGTCATCATGGTCCATCTCTTCGATAAGGAGGTTAATTTCTTTATCGTCGAGTATTTCGAATATTTCGTGCCTGGTTGCTTCATCGATCTTAATGATGACTTCTACTGCGGTTTCTCTATCAAGCGAATCGAGTATCAGCTTTCTATGGTCATTGTCCAGCAGCTCGACTATCTCGGCGATCTCGCTTGATCGGCACTGCTCGAGCAGTTCGACCAGAGTCTGATGAGATTCCAGGTCAAGAAGTTGTTCTATCTGATCGTATAGTTTTTTCTGTTCATCTGCCATGTTCGATCTGTCCGATAAGTTGATTAAAGGCCTAAAAAGCCGATCCGGCCGGGTCCGACTCAGGGCATATTAAACCGTAAACGGTATAATTTGGCAAGCGTTACTAAAAATATCTTTGTAAGAGGAGATTATTCTTTACGAATCATACGATTGTTAGTACAATTTTGTTTCATTATGAACTTATTTGTTGAATTAGGAAAGGTTTACAGTAATGGGTAAACGTTTTTCAGTGTTGTTGTTGCTGGTGGTTTTAGTTGGTATCTGTGCTGCGTATCCGAAGCCTGCAGTTGTTCAGAAACTCAGTGAGTGGACCATTGACTTAACTTTTGACCAGCCCAAACAGATTTCTGTCAATATTGACGGCAAGGGCGATCAGCGATTCTGGTATACGATCATCTCGCTTACCAACAATACCGGCAGTGAAGTAGATTTTTATCCCGAATGCGATCTTGTGACCGACACATATCAGGTCGTTGCGGCTGGCAAAGGTACACGTAAAGCCGTTTTCGATAAGATCAGAATCCAGCAGCAGGGGCGTTATCCGTTTCTTCAATGTCTCGATTTCGTGGATAACAAAATCCTTCAGGGCGGAGATAACACCGTTGACATCGCGATTATCTGGCAAGATTTCTGCCCGGACGCTAAAAATGTCTCACTGTTCATTTCGGGCCTGAGTAACGAAACCGCTGCGATAGATCATCCCTTAAAGAAAAAAACTGATGGAACCGCTGAACAGGTTATCCTGCGAAAAACACTCGAACTGAGCTATGCGGTCGCAGGCGATGAAAAACTTCGAGAAACAGCAACATTCGCATACAAAGACAAAAACTGGGTCATGCGGTGAAAATTTGAAAACCTGAACTTTCCAAAGCATCCCAATCATAAATCGGGATGCTTTTTTTTGTGTGTCCGGCAGGGCACACTTGCCTGGAGGTGCGATTTCGACAGATTTGTTGAGATTTAGTCCTCTACAGGCCCGGTAGCGGGAACTGTTAGCCGGACGGCAAGGACTGTCATCGTGAGGTGAGGCCCGGGAACAATTCAGATGGCCTGCATGTTATCTAATTATTCCTTTTTCTTGACTTATTGCTGTTTTCGGATACTATTTTTTCATGGGTAGAGCTAAACGAATTGATATGGGCGGTATTGTATATCATGTGATCAACCGTGCTAACGGTCGGCTGCGGATATTTAAGAAGAAGGCTGACTTTGAGGCGTTTGAGCGAATTCTTGCTGAGGGCGTCGAGCGTTATGCCATGCGGGTGTGCGGTTATTGCATCATGGGCAACCACTGGCACCTTGTGCTTTGGCCGCGTGCGGATGGCGACATGTCGCAATTCATGCGGTGGGTTACGCTGACGCACACGCAACGCTGGCACGCCGCACATGGTACGGTGGGCATCGGGCATCTCTATCAGGGCAGGTACAAAAGTTTCCCCGTGCAGGGCAATTGTCACTACCTGACCGTCATGCGTTATGTCGAAGCGAATCCGCTGCGAGCCGAGATCGTTGATGCTGCGGGCGATTGGCCGTGGAGCAGTTTTGCGGTGCGGATGGGACTGGAAAAGGAACTGCCGATCAGCCGTGGGCCGGTTGCGCTGCCAGCCAATTGGCCGGGGCTTGTTGCGTTGGTGATGGAGCCGAACGACCTGGCAGCGATAGAAAAATGTCTCAAAAGAGGCGCCCCGCTCGGTAATGAACGGTGGGTAACGCAAACAGCAGCGAAATTGCAACTGCAATCAACGCTGAGACCAAGAGGAAGACCAAGAAAAGGTACCGGACACCTTTAATTATTCCCCCTTTAATTATTCCCGGACACCTTTAATTATTCCCAGAGGAAGACCAAGAAAAGGTACCGGACACCTTTAATTATTCCCGGACACCTTTAATTATTCCCCGGACACCTTTAATTATTCCCCCTTTAATTATTCCCCTTTAATTATTCCTGTCTATAAGAAGAACTACATTTAATAAAAGGAGTACGTTATGGATTACCAAAACAAATATTTTGGCAGCTGCTACTGTGGAAATATCAAGCTCCATCTGCATAGTAATAAAAATGAGTCTCAATTAGTACCTCGTATCTGTTCTTGTCCTTTTTGCACTAGACATGGTGCCAGCTACATTTCAGATACGCAAGGAGAACTTCAGGTTAACTATGACGATCCAGAAAATGTTAGTCGCTTTCGTTTTGGGCATAAAACAGCGGATTTTATTGTTTGTGCTAAATGCGGGGTGCTGGTGACAGTATTATCTGAGATACAAGGGCAATTGAGAGCTGTCATAAATATTAATTCAATGCCAGATCATCAATTCAAAGAATCTCCCATCGTAACCAATTTCGAAGGTGAGAAAGTTGAAGATAGGCTAGCACGACGTGCTAAAAACTGGATAGGCAATGTTGTTGTCGATCCAGCGGAATAAATATCGTGTATCGGATTATCCTCTCGAACTAAGTTATGCGGTCGCAGGCGACGAAAAACTGGGTCATGCGGTAAAAATTTGAAACCCTGAACTTTCCAAAGCATCCCAATCATATATCGGGATGCTTTTTTAATTTTGTCCACATATAATAAAGCCATATCTTGTTTTGTACAGTTTTACCTTCGCATTATTCGGCAGAGCACTAATATTCGTATTGCCAATATAGCCTCAATCGGTCGTTTCAGTGATAACATCATCATTCAGCCTTTTTCGAATTACGCGGATTTCTTAAGTTCTTCTGCTTGCTCATCTGTCGCGGGCATTACCTTCTTTTCGTACCACGTCCTGAACGTAACCGTGCAATATCCGTAGAATAATCCAACCACACAAGCGATCATTTCGGGCACTGCGATTTCAATATACTGAGGAATTGTGCTGGCACCGGACATAAACTGAAGTGCGAAAAAAACCGCTGCTCCGATAAACCATGCCGGAATGAAGTTCATGATCTCAATTCTTTCAGCGGCTATAATCGGAATCACAACGATAAATACCGTAAGTGCTAAGCCAAAGCCGCCCAGCGGCCCAATAACTGCCGCAAGTTCGAAGATTGCGATCGAGGCGATAATCCCGCCGACATAACCGACAATTGTTTTGCCTGCCATCTTGACCGTACACCCGCCCATAAAGTACATGGCCCATGCCTGAAAGGATATCCAGGATAAAAGCGCTGGCCCTCCAATTGATTCAGGCCCGATTTTGATTAACGGAGCCAACAGCATCATAGTTGCAGCTTGAAAGGCGACAAAGATCGGGATAACAATAAACTTAGAAAACGGCATGACGACTCCTTTAAAAAAAAATAATTTGGCTTACGTTTGGTTGTTTTATTAAATATGCTCCGAAACAATCCTCTTTACTTACCGCTGTCAACGGGAATAAGAATGTCCTTTTCTATTTTGTAATACCTCGGAATTTGAGATATAGGTTTCCATTCCCTGCTGTCAAGCTCTTTCGATTCGATTACTATATATGGATCGTTGTATGAATCAGTTTTCCGAATCCGAATCCAGCCGGATATCTTGTAATAATCATCTGTAGACTTCATCCATAGTGCGGCATTATTGATATTTTGTCTGCTGTAATCTGGAAAACTGGATTCGATTTCAAAATCATCTGCCGAGTAATTCCTGGAAGTCATTATTTTCTCCCAGGTTTTCCCGCCGTCAGACGTTATATATATCCTGCTTGGGCCCGTACTTCCTGTTATGATAAGAAGACCATGGAACTGATCGAAGAATTGAAACTGTTGAACCCAGTCAAGTCCTTGATCCTGTCCGATAAAGTCCAACGATCGAGCCGACCAGCTTTGCCCGGCATCGGTACTGTACAGCAAGCTCACCGGCCCGTGGCAGCCTTCTTGTAAATAAGTGGAAATTGCCCAAACATGGCTCAAGCCAAATGTCTGGAAATTCATAACACCGCATCCGTAAACCTTGATCCCGGCATCTTTCCATGTTTGCCCCCCATTTTGCGAGACAAGAAGCGCTGTATGGATGGTATTTGCTTGATTACAATAGCTTCCGCCTAAGAATATTTCTCCGCCTGGAAGAGACGTTATTTCGTGGATACGCAAAGAAATGACCTCATCTTCGTATCGGCTGTAATCAAAATTGTGTACTCTCTGTTTTTGAGGATACTCATGCGGACTGACCACATTACCGGCTCTGTATTGACAACCAGTCAGGATCAACAGGAAAACAGAAATAAACAATAACATTATTCGCTGTCTCATAATATTGATCTCCTTAAAACGGTATGCGATTCAGTGACTGATTATTATTTGATGCTGTTTGTTTTTCCGCAGCGGGGACACTTGACTTTTTTGGATTTGTAGTTAGGCGGTACCTTCATTTTCAAGCCGCACATGCACGTTAAAAACGCGAACCCGTTTACCATTCTCATAATGTCTCCGGCCTGTTTCATCTGCTGACTGCTTGACATCTTCTTTCCGCTGTCAGCTGATGGCTGTCTGATGCTGATGCTTTCTTGTTTAAGGGCAGAGGCGGGCATAACGGTTGCCGCACCGACGGTCTGGCTGTACGAATCGGAATAGTCCTTGAATGATGCCCCCCGCGACATGTTGCGTAATACCTTTATGCGTTCATCGATAGGCGGATGAGTGCTGAACAGACTTGCCGCCGAACGTTTCTTGAAGGGGTTTGATATGTACATCGGTGCCGTAACTTTGTTAGCCGATTCAAGCGGCCTCGAATCGGATGATATTTTCTGCAGCGCACTTGCAAGCCCCTCGGGATACCGTGTCAGCCGGACCGCACCGGCGTCGGCAAGGTATTCGCGTTTTCGGCTAAGCGCAAAGTATAGAATGTTCGCGAATATCGGCGCAAGTATCGCAGCGACGATAGCGATCACCATAAAGATCGCCTGTCCCTGGTTGGAATTCGACGACCGCGATGAGTACCGCCTTCCCGATGACATCGAACTGTAGAACATCCCGCGCAAAAACACCTGCGACAAAAGCACGATACTGCCCAGCATAACACCGGCCAGCGTTACGAACAGAATATCCCTGTGCAGAATATGGCTCATCTCATGGGCGATAACTCCTTGCAGTTCATCACGGTTCAGCCTGCTCAAAAGGCCCGCTGTGACCGCTACCGATGCGTTCTGGGGGTTTCTGCCTGTAGCAAAAGCGTTCGGAGCGGGGTCGGCGATAATGTATATCTTTGGCATCTTCGGCAGGTTCGCAGCTATGGTCATTTCTTCGACGATATTGAAAAGTTGCGGATGCACCTCATGTGTTACCGGCTTAGCTTTACTCGCGGCCAGCAAAATCTGGTCCCCGCTGGAAAAGCTGATCAGCGTCAGTATGAGCCATATCACCGTGGCGATGATCAGTCCTAAATAACCGCCGCCCACACCGCCAAACGCCAGGCCCAAAACAAAGCCCAGCCCGGTAAGGCATACCGCCATTGTACCAAGCAGAAAGATCGAATTGCGCTTGTTTGCTCGTATCTGTTCCCACATAGGCTTAGAATCTCATCTCGATATCTTTTTCGTTTGGCTTTTTTGTCGGCTTAAGGTTCTTTGTCTCGATGAATTTGTCAGTATCCGGATCGCCGACCTTGACCGTATATCTGCCGTCAGCAAATACCTTCGGTGTAAACGTATTTCCTTCGGCACGTATGGTATATACAACCTCGTTATCTGCTTCATTGATAACCTGGATCACGGCATCTTTCATTCCTTTGATCTTCAGGGTTGGCAGATACCCGAACGCCGCTGCGTTAAAGTTGTCCGTCTGCTTGACCGTAACAGGCCATCCCGCATACTGCTTGTAGCCGTCTTTCGGGTCAGCCAGCCTGGGCCAGACTTCGACCGTTACATCGCGTTTGGCCTTATTGAATCTGACAATGCCGTAACCTGTTGCCCGGTCGTACAGCATCGATGGCTTTAGCCCGGTAAACACAGGGTTTGACACCGCATGGACAGTCATTTTATTACCGAAGCCGTCCTCATAATCGCCCGTGTAGCGCGGCTCGCCCTCAATCGGATTTGCGCCCGGGACCATTGGATACCAGCGTCTGGGCCACACATTCGATACCGAAGGAACGCACACAGCAAAACCAGCATCGCCGTATTCGTCAATTCCGTACTGGATCGTCGAACCAAGATGCTGATCACCCGCGATATGAAACGCGAAACCCTTGCGCATCGCACGCAGCGCCTTGTTCCTGCCCGTCTGGGGCCAGCCGTTAGAGTCAAAATCAGAAACCGGCATATCGTCCGTCGGATATTCATCGGATTTGAGTATTCTCAGTTTTGGTACCGCTGCGTCCGACATCTCGTCTTTGGGCAGTGTCGCAAGATTGGCGAATATCGTCTGCGATAGAACGGTTTTCATCCACACACCGCCTCTCCAGTCAATCGCCCAGTCGTTAAGGAACTTAAGCTGCCTGTCGCCGAGCAGCTTTGCCTTCGGATGGTCAGCGTGCTTAGCGGCATCAAACTCAAGATTCTGCGGCCAGCCGTTCCAAATCTTCGCCTCAGGCAGCAGCGTCGCAGGCGCCGACTTAAACATACGGTCCGCGATAACAGCAAAACTTACCCCGCCGTAGTTCACATTGCAGTGATAAACGCTGATATTCTGCAATATCGGAGCAGTGTCATAAGCATCCGGGAAATGGCTTGTCTGCGTACGATGCACCGAGTTGACAAACTCCGGGTGGAACTTGTAGCCGCCCGAGTCCTGTGCAGCAGCGCCGCCCTTGCCTTTTTCAGTTGCTTTGCCGCCTGCGCCCCAGATATTGCCGTGATAAACATCATGATCGTCCGGGATCGCGATGGTGGGGCGGTCCTTCAGCAGTTCCTTATATGCCCAGCCGTACAAATACCATTTGCGTAGATAATCGTTGCAAGCCTTGTCCAGCGGTGTTGTCTGCGTGCCGTAACCGCCAACACCTTCATATATCTGGTCGCCCGAAAAGAACAGCATGTCCGGGTCGTGCGCGGCAACTTTGCTCACAAAATCATTATTCGGAAACCCAAGATCGTTATTTCCGGTAAACGCCGCGACCACAAGATCCTTTTTGTCCACAGGGTCCTTGCGAATCGTTCCCTGATGATAATAATCTTTTTTGCTGCCGTTGGCCTGGGGCAGCGGATAGACCAGCCGGTACTGCGTATTCTTGCTGCTGTCCCAGTCCTTAACCGTAAACGTCGCCGTCCGTGACAGTGGATGTATCGCAGCGGACTGAACCTTTTTCCACTTGAGTCCCGTTTTGATCTCAAGGGAAACGTTCTGGGCGTCCTGCTGGCCAACCGGCGGCATCTGCGCGGTCATTCTCATAACATTATTGCTAAGCGTATACTGGTTAAACATGATCGGGCCGAATACGCACTTCGGACACGCGTCAACCTTGGTCCCCAATACTATCCAGTCAGCAAACCAGAAATTGACATTGCCTCCTCTGCCGGTCCCGGCACGAAAACCCCAGTTGCCGTCATTGATCTCGGGCCTCTGTTGAGGCATGTCCTTCACTTTTCCGTTACTGCACGCAAGGGCTATTCCGCCAACCAGCCAGTCCGCATTGATGTCGTTTCGTGTTACGCTCGAAAGTACCGCACCTTTTGCGTCTACCGCTTTTAAGGTAATAGCGTACTTATCGCCGTACGGAACTGCTGCCAGCTTCAAAGTGATGTTGTCAAACGGAGACTTGAGAGGCGATACCGATTCGTCGTATTTGCCGATAAACAGCCTGCCGTCCGTGCACATTCCCACACGGTAGCCGTCACCGCGTACCGCGCTGTCGCGGTAGTCCTCAAACTGCCCGCGTATGCCGATCTTGAAACCGACATAGCCTTCGTTGAGCTTAACCTCTTTGTTAAGCTGGCCGATAGTAACGGCCATTCCAAGATCGCTGGGCCGCGAATCCACAGATCGCGTCAGCAGATAAACATTTCTGTCGCCGCCGGACTGTACGCACTCGATACGCCCGTCGTTGAGCTGCCAGTCCTGCAAAGGATTTGCCCAATACTCAGGCCCGATCCATGGGCGGCTGACACCAGGGGCGAATTCACTGGCAAACCCAACATCCTCGCGACCCATGCCAAACCCAACAGAACACACTGCCAAACCAATAATTATCAACGTCCCAATAGCCCTTTTGATCAACATTTGATAGTTCCCTAATTATATGTTTCAAATACCGTTAAGGCTTCAATTTACCGGATTTACCTTCAACTGTCTAGATTTTACTGATGCAAAATCTCATTGAAGATTATTAACACGAAAATTAAAGCTTCAATGGACTTTGTAGGCAGAGAATCACCCTTTGGAATGACAGTTTGGTTGGATGTCTAATCCTTGCTGGAAATAGTTATCCTGCTGCCTTTGCGGAAAGCGTTTCCTGGCCTTTAGGGGCTGTGACACGAACCGGGATCGCAGGAATAAAACCCAGAGAATTTCGCCTTTTCTGATTTGAAACCTTACCGTCTTTGGATTTTGGTAAATACTCTCTGAACACTTCGACGATCAGGTTACCGACAAAATCATTTTTCATGATTTCCTTGTCAGCCTTAAGCTCAAATTCGACACTTCCATTTTTGACCTGAACTCCGTTAAGAGTCAGTCCTTCCGGCGGATTATGCAGTTGTAATATTATACCTTTGATCGCAAACGGTTTTTTTGTCGCGTCTCTAAGTTTGACTTTTGTCGAACCCCCGATGGGCAAATCAACATAACCGGCGCCTGACAGCTTAAGCACTGGCATCTTCCATTTACGGTTGGTAATAGAGACAAGGAACTCATTTGTCGGAACCAGGTGACGATATAAAAAAGCCTGCATTACATTATCTGCCGGCATCGCAGTGCGAGCGATAGTTTTACCGCCAACATCGGCACTGCCCGTGAAAACCAATGCGATCGGCTTGCCAGACGATGTTAAAGGAGTCCTCAGGGTCATCCTGACATTGTCGCTGCCAGCTGGTATCATTCCGCCGTCAATTTTGAAACCTTCGGGAGCATTTTTTAAACCTACCTTGATCTCACCTTCAAAGCCATCCTTGCGTAAAACGTAAACCATTAGCGGCTGAATGCTGCCGCCTGGCATTGCCAGGCTCGAAGGGGTAACACGCAGATCAAAATCAGGCTGAATTGGTGACACACGCAGTCTGTAGCTGAAGGCATCTCCGCCATGATCCTGTGAATCGGCGACATGGATGTAATATGTTCCGGTTGCAGGAAGCTCAACGATCATATAAGAATCGGCGTGATGGGTGACCAATCCTGCGACATCTTTGTGCAGGTGGTGATCCTTGACAGTATAGTCGTCATTCCATTGCAGCACCTTGCCCGAAGTATCGGTCAAACGCAGCAAAGAATCCATCGGAGAATTCAGTCTGCGTGCATAAATTTCGGCAACGATCTTTTCGCCTTTACGCCCGGAGATCTTAAAAATATCTATATCGCCGGGTTCACCGATCCTGCCGTTCATAATTGTTGATATTTTCATGTTCTGAGCGTTACTGATATTGTTGTTGCCTTCAACTTCAATTCTTTCCGGTAGAGAACCTACCGCGTAAGGAAGTTCATTTGAAAACATATTTTTATCCAGGTAAGAGGTCTTTCGAATAGTTGGACCTTTCGATTGCATGTCCAGTTCCAGTTTGTCAGCAGGCAGATTCAGACCGCCGATCATGGCGACTGTTTTTTTTCCTTCCTGACCGCCAAGCGGAAACATTTGCGTGATAAAAGGCAATTCTCCAATCGAAATACGATAGACAAAATCATCCCGCCCGCGATAGATAGAATCGTGAATCTCAATTTCATATTCGCCGCTATGTTCAATTTTATAAAACATAACAGGGTCCGGATTAAAATGGTAATCTTCGGCAAAGGCTACTTGCTGTCCCCTGGAATTGTACAGAGTTATGGTCGCCTGGAACCAGCCCGGAACAGCATCGGCGAGATAAGGGATCAGGCTTCGTGCCTGTGCATCGATAACAAGATTCTGACCTTTTCTAGCTCGAAAACGGAATCGGTCGACATCGCCGGGCAATATCTGGCCGTTAAGAACTACCGGAAGGTTAATTGCTTTCGGCAATGGAAGATTAGGAAGACCAGGCAAAGGAGGGTAGGCCTTGTTGTTATTTGGTTCCAGTTCGCGAACCTCGCCGATCATCCCTACCTGAAAAACTATTGGACCTGTCAATCCGGTAGCGGTGATAAGCCTTAACTCGCGGTTGCCTGGTTTTGCATCGGGGGCAATGGTGATTTCCAGCAGCACCATTTCAGCAAGCTGCCTGTTTGGCTGGAGTTTGTTCCTGGGAATAAAAAATACACTGCGAGCATGAGCAAGTTCGCGAAGGCTTTTGCTTTCGAGATCCTCGAGCAGGGGATGCTGCGGCATTTTCACTTTTTGATCTGACGGATTTGGCTGAACGTCTTTTTTGGCGATTCTGTTTTTATTACCAGCCTTAGGTCGCATGCTGACGGGCAATTCATCAATACGCTTTTGCATGACCTCTTGAAAGCGTTGTGTGACCAGCGTCCTTTGATCCCTTTGCAGATTCGTAAACTGCTTCATTTGCTTGATCACCGTAGCGGTAACGCCTTCGCCTGAAACATAGACCTGCCTAGTACCCCTTAGAAACTGTCCGCCTGCGACGACACGAATTGTCTGCCCGCGCTGCCCGCCGGCAGGGTAAAGGTATCCTACGCTGGCATTGTTTAGTGCCCATGCCGGTGCGGAAGAAAGAACAATTATTACCGCCAACAATATTTTTCGTAACGAACTCATAAGCAAATTCTACCTGTTACATAATTTCAGTAAGACGTCCGCCTTGACGAGCAGCCGACATCACCTTTAGGTCCTGTCCCATCGGATTTTTAAGCTGTCCGTCAGGATCGATACCAAGCTGTGTATAGATACTTCCGATCAGGTCTTCCGGATAAACCGGCCTGTCTGCAACCGACATCCCTTTGTCGTCAGAACTGCCAACGACCTGGCCGCCTTTAAAACCGCCGCCTGCAAGTACGGAACAAAAACAACTGCCAAAGTGGCTGCGGCCGCCATTCCACGGCGGATTCCACTGGATTTTAGGTCCTCGTCCAAACTCACCACCCCACCATACGATCGTACTGTCAAGCAGGCCTCGAGACGAAAGGTCACCGAATAATGCGGCCATCGCCTGGTCCATCTCAGGAAGTTGACGATTCATGATCGTAAAATGCTGTTTGTGTG
>DAOWHR010000375.1 GCA_030641315.1 Anaerohalosphaeraceae bacterium
AAAATTAAACCGGGACCAATTCCCATTCATTCAACTTCAACTCACCGAAAACCTACTTACTCTTTCTGCACTTGTTCTTGCTGTCTTCCTTCTTCTTATCCTTAAACACCTTCGTCCCCGTCGGGCAAGGCATGGATTTTCGAACACGCAATACAGGATGTTTAACTTTTTTCTTTTTCATTTCAGATCCAGCATACTTTTCTTACGTAATATATGATGATAATGCTGCGCAAACCGATGCGCCTCGTCCCGCACATACTGCAATAGTTTTCGTGTCGGGTCCTGCGGTCGCAGGCGTATCCCATCCGACCTGCCCGGCAAAAATATTTCCTCATGCTTCTTGGCAAGCGACGCGACAAACGGCACAGGCGCATTCATCGAACTTAGCGCCTCTAACGCCGCACTCAACTGCCCCTTGCCGCCATCGATAAGTATCAGATCTGGGAACAGTTCCTCACCTTCCACTGCGTGCTTGTACCGCCTGGTGAGCACCTCTTTCATACTCGCATAATCGTCCACCCCTTTGACCGTCCGAATTTTGAAACGCCTGTACCCGGCTTTGAACGGTTTGCCATCGATGAATTTCACCAGCGAAGCAACCGTATCCTCGCCGGAGATATGCGCGACATCGAAGCCTTCGATGATCCTTATCGGTTCGGTCGCCCCAAGTATCTTCGCAAGTTTCTCCAGTGCCTCGGCCGGGTCCTTCGCGAAGACCTCCGGCTGGACATTGCCTTCGACGCTGCCCCTTTCATCGAGCCTTTCGATCAGCCGAATCCGATCCCGGCACACCGCGGCCGTCTCAAAATCAAGCCCCACCGATGCCTCATCCATCTCTTTGCGCAGCTGCCGCAAAACCGTCGAACGCTTCGACTGCAAAAACTTCACAACATCACGTATGATCTTTTTGTACTCGGCCTTTTCGATCTTCGCGCCGCAAGGGGCGGCACACTGCTTAATGCTGTACAACAAACAGGGCCGAAAGAACCGACGCTTTTCATCGCTCTCCTTGATCTCCATCTTGCATGTGCGAAACTTGAATATCTTCTGCAGCACCACAAGCACCGCACGCAGATCACCGCTGCTCGCGAACGGGCCGAACAGTTTACTCCGCTCACTGCTCGGATTGCGCGTAATATACACACCCGGAAAAGCCTCCCTTGTCGTAATCTCCAGATACGGAAACGTCTTGCTGTCCACCAGGTCGGTATTATAAGGCGGCCGAATATCCTTGATCAGCCGCGCCTCCTGCAATATCGCGTCAACCTCACTTTTGCACTCAAGAAAATCGACCTTTTCAACCTTGCCCACCATCTCCGCGATCCACGCACCGCGCGAGGCGGCAATGTTCGCCGATGCCTGAAAATAGCTGGCCGCACGACTCCGCAGGCTCTTGGCCTTACCGATATAAAGCACCGTATCCTTCGAATCCTTCATAAAGTACAAACCAGGCCCCGTAGGAAACTTCCGCACCATCCCCCGAACACGCTCAACTCGGTTTTCATCCGCTGTTTTGTCCATGCAAACATTTTACAGAAATCCACTACTAGTTTCAATATTAAAGACGCAGAAACACAAAAACTGTTACACTTAAAATGGGTCTTCGGAATAATTTGTGGGTAAAAAATGAAAGTTACACACCTTATATCTACACGATTGTCATTGTTCAGGTCAGATTCTAGCCCTTTTCCAGTTCTCATCCAATCATTCTTCGTCACTCTCTTCGATCGATCTTTCGTACAGCTTCTCTATTTTTCTCTGATATTTGTCCAGAGCTTTTTCAAGTGAAGATGAGTTCTCAAGACTGTCACAGTAATCATTTATCACACAAGTAAGGTACTCAATAATAAAACATTTATCCTCTCCTGATATTTCTGCCTGAGCTACTACACAGTCGTTGCCTTCTCCTAGAATATCCCATAGTTCGTATTTTACAATACCTGCATCTTGTCCTCGGTAAAGGAATTCAAGAAGTGCTTTTTCTAATTGATTCTGTTTACCTGTTGCCTGCTGAAAAGCATATATTGTTTCACTCCTAAGTGAATCTATCACTTTTTTCATCGCCACTTTTGTTTGAACTGCATTCTGTATCTGCTCTTTACAGTACTCCATCGCGTCACCTTCCTCATTCAGTTGACGTAACAGGTGCAGTGCTTTTTGCAGGTTACCCTTGCCGGAATTTTTATGGTAATCTATGATCGACAGCGCACAGTCTAACAGAGCTTCTTCAGACTTGGGATTTTGTTTGAGTTTGTTCATTGCGTAATCAAGCCTGGATTTGCTTTTTCGTGTAAGACTCCATTCTACGAAATGCTTTGCACATCTGATTGGATGTTCGTAGATAATGCGTTTCTTAACTTCGTACCAGTCTTTTTGTCGCTCTGCAGAAAACATTATTTCCTTTCCACAGTCAACGCATTTATTGTATTGGTCTTTGTAATATTCTGGTATTCCCCATGATCGCTGTGATTCAGCTGAAAGAGCATTTGGGTTGACTGCAACTTTGTGTTCCGTTCTATGAGGAAACAAACTTGCCAGCTTCGCCGCTTCACGTTTAGCCTGTTTTCTAATGCGAGATTCTTTCAGCTCTTTTCGTTTTTGTTTGTTGCTTTTCATATTCGAACTGACATTTCTCTTTTAAAAGGAGTTATATTTGTGAAATTGTAAGTTCTTCCAACTTAATCAATTTAGAAAATGTCTCAGAAACAATAAGATAACCTTCACACATACGTGCCATTTAAGCCATTATCTTGTAATACCCCTTTCTTTACACATTTATAGGAAAGATCATATTAGTCCAGAACTCAACAAGTTGCAATGTGCAATTACAGGGGGTAGCTGCCCTTTCAATGCTAATAATATTAACAAATTCAACTTGAACTATCAAGATTTCTCTTTTCCGAGGCTGTTTTCTTGCAGATTATACGAAAGAACAGATTTGCAGGTCCCAGACTACCTGAAATCCCTGCTTCTGCCCATACCTTGACCGCGGTAGTGTAATCGGACAAGTACTAATTCCAGGAAAGATACCCACAACGATTATCACGTCAGCAGGCATAAATACTTGTTTATTGATGATAGATTTGCTATATTTGTTTGACTTTAAAATTGGTTCCGGAATATTAATTGGAGTGTCAAATGGAAACTTCCACAAACCTGTCTCGTCGTACTTTTGTCAAAACCGCCGCCGTTCTTCACGCCGCCGCCATCGCACCGTCATTCAGCACCGCTTTCGCAGCAGGGACGGACACGATCCGTATCGGAGTCATAGGCTGTGGAGGACGCGGGTTGCGAGACACCACAAACTGCCTGAGAGCCGCCGATAATGTAGAACTCATCGCAATGGCTGACCTCTTTGACGACAGGCTCAAACCAACCCTAAACAATCTCAAAAAAAAGTTCCCCGACAAAGTTAAGGTCACCCCCGAAACAACTTTCTACGGCTTCAACGCTTACGAAAAACTCCTCAAAACCGACATCGACCTGGTGATCCTAACCTGCCCTCCGCAGTTCAGGGCCCGTCACCTGAAAGCCGCCATCAAAGCAGGCAAACACGCGTTCGTTGAAAAACCTGTCGCAGTCGACCCCGTGGCTGTCCGCTCAGTCATCGAATCGGCAAAGCTTGCCAAAACAAAAAACCTAACCATAGTCGCAGGTACACAGGCAAGAAGATTAAAACATCGCGCCGAAATAATCAAACGAATCCACGATGGCGCGATCGGCGATCCTCTGGCAGGCCAGTGCTTTAGAATGGGCGGCGGCATGACCGGCTGGGGAGCACAAAAAAGAAGCCCAAAATGCTCCGACATGGAATGGCAGATCAGAAGATGGCTGTTCTACACATGGCTAAGCGGTGACTTCATCGCGGAAATGCACGTCCACGAACTCGACATCGTAAACTGGATGCTCAATGCACATCCCGTAAAATGCGTTGGACTCGGAGGAAGGCTCTCCCGCACCGACCCCAAATTCGGAAACGTCTTCGACAACTTCTCAGTAGAATACGAATATCCCAACGGAGTTAAGGTCGCATACTACGGCAGCCAGATCGACGGCGCGGCAAATCGCTGCCATGAAAAGATCATCGGCACAAAAGGCTACGCCTACACCGACTGGTCACAAAGCTACATCACCGGGCCAAACGCATTCAAATACGAACCAGCCTCACCAAACCCGGAGGTCGCCCAGCATGCGGACCAGATAAACGCAATCAGAAACGCAATCCCTCTCAACGAAGGCGTTCGCATAGCCGAAAGCTCGCTGACCGCGATCATGGGAAGAATGAGCGCATACACAGGCAAAGAGTTGTCCTGGAACTGGGCAATGAACGCGTCAAAGCTGGACCTCTCACCGGAAAAATACGAAATGGGCCGGCTAAAAACCAGACCCGTCGCAATACCAGGAAAAACAAAGCTCATCTAATCAGGTTCAAAATAAGGTTGGAAAGCTTGAGTTTTTGCGACATATCTGATATAATGCTAAAGAGAATCAGCGGTATAACCGAGCTAACAATGTTATATGGGATATCCCAGGTATTATTGTGTTTTCAGAAATATTGAGCGAATGATCCATAGAACCTACTCCATCATGCTGCTGCTGATCGTTAGCTGCGGTCTGTGTGCCCGTCCGCTGGAGATCATCATTGTCACCAGCGACGCCGGATCGGAAACGGGCTACAGCGACTTTCTCCGCGAGATCTATCTCGACAACGCCAACGTCGAAATCAATGCCGACCGCTATGACGAGTCTTTGAGCGACTCAAAAAAACTTCAGTTATCCGCAGCCGACCTGATCATTGTCTCCAGCGATAACGCCGGGGCCGACTACAACGGCGACTCCGCTTTCTGGTCGTCACTGTCCGTCCCGATCCTGTGCCATAACACGTCACTTGCCCGAAGCAACACCGGCGGCAACTGGGACTGGTTCGGTTCCGACAGAACCACGGTCTCCGTTTCAAAATTTTACGCAGTCGATCCCAACGACATGATCTTTAACGGAGTCGATCTTGATGCCGGCGTGCTGAAAGTGTTTGATACTGCCGAGGACATGTTGATCCCAGACGCACCTTACACCGGCAACGGAACATGCCTTGCGACAGACGGGGCCGGCCTGCCGTTGATCGTCCGCTTTGACGGTAATGAGCCGAACTACTATGACGGTTCGCTGTACGCGGCGAACCATGCGCGGCGGATATTTTTTGCCATGCCCGACAAACCTGAAGTCTTCTTCGATCAGGCAGCGGCACCGGCTAAACAATTGCTCCGAAACGCAATAACCACCCTTCTCTCGCAATGCTGGCTGACCGGCGACATTGACTGCGACCGGGATGTGGACATCGAGGACCTTTGCGAAATGGCATCTCAATGGCTGCTGACAACGCCCCCCCAAAACAGCTCGACTTCTGCTGACATTGTGCCTGACGGAAGCGTCAATACCGAAGACTTTGCCCAACTGGCCGCATTCTGGATGGAAGGCTTTGATAATACCGCGCCTTTGCCGAATCCTTTTGAATGGACAGATGTTCCTGCCATTGCCGACGGTGGTGCTGTGGTAATGAAAGCTAAAAAAGCGGACGATGACCTTCACGGCGTCCAATACTCCTTCGACTGTATCGAGTATCCGCTCCTTTCAAGCGGCTGGCAGTATGACAGGGACTACCTGCCCGTCAACGTGCCAACCGGCGTCGATCTTTCCTTTAAGGTCAAAGCACGCGACACCTCAAGTCGATTCAATGAAACCGGCTATTCACCCGTTCAAACGGTTCGCACGGACGGCCTGTTTTATTACTCGGCTGATGCCTCGGCTGCCGTTGCTCTGGATAACAATCGTTTCATCATGGCTGACGACGAGTTCAATATCCTGCAGGTATATAACTGGAGCATGCCCTCCTCGGGCCCCATTCAGCGAACGGATATCACAGCGGAGATCGGCATCGATCCGGCTCAGCCGGAGTCCGATATCGAAGGCGCGACATGGTTTAATAACCGCGTTTTCTGGATCACCTCTCACGGACGCAGCCGATTCGGCGATTATTGGCAGAGCCGCTACCGTTTTTTCGCGACAAGCATCGCACCCGACGGAACCGCGACGGTCGATGGAGTATATTCCAGCCTGATCGACGATCTGATCGGCTACGACCGAATCTGGAACCTCGGACTTGAAGCTGCTATCGGCACGGTCGGCGACCACATTGACACTGCCGCGATACCCGGTCTGGCTCCAAAGGTCGGCGGCCTGAACATTGAAGGACTGTGTACCACCGCCGACGGAACGAAAATGTTCATCGGCTTGCGAAACCCAAGACCTCACACCGACGGCGAAGACATGGCGCTGGTCATCCCGCTGGCCAATCCCGAAGCGGTCGTCCTGAACGGAGCTGCCGCTATTTTCGAGGCCCCAATCCTCATCGACCTCAACGGCCTCGGCATCCGCAGCATAGAGTACTCACCCGCATTCCAGGAATACCTCATCATCGCAGGCTCGCATAAGAGCGGCAACGATGAACCGCTGCAAAACCTCTACAAGTACAGCATGAGCGCACAGGACAGGGATAAACTGGCCACGTTCTCAGATAATTTCACGCCCGAAGCGATGTTCCAGTTCCCCGGCTCCAACAAGATCAACCTGCTAAGCGACGACGGCACACGAATGATCGAAACTCCCACCGGCCAGCAGATCAATAAAACCCTCCCGCTCGAACAACGAACTTTCCGAACCAGAACCATCAAACCATGATCACCCATTCAATATAACAAAGACCATCGACCGCCGCCACATCAAAAAAAACTCATCAATCGCCATGCCTCTCAACATAACCAACCCGACCCCGCACCGCCGCCTCATCAAAACAATACTGCGCATCGTACCCCGTTGTCCATATTCGACCCTTAATACCCAACGCAACCCTGCCCGCGTTCTTCAATAACCCTGCGATTCTGCAAATAGCTCTGTCGTCGTGCTTTAACACAACATGCACATGCCCGTTTTGCACAGTTATCGCCAACACTGACAGGCCATTCCTTTCAGCTTCATCAATTATCGCCTTCCTGACGATCTGACGTTCCTCGTTTCCAAACCACACAGTATCCTTTTTCAT
>DAOWHR010000404.1 GCA_030641315.1 Anaerohalosphaeraceae bacterium
AATATGGCCTGCGTGTTCCTGGAAAACTTGAAACCATGGTCGATAAGATGAAAAGGGTGGACTGGATAAAGGATAATGCCATTCTGGTTTTTGATGACAATTCACCTGTCCCTTCAAAAGATATCGCAAGACAATCAAAGGGGCAGGATTGGACGGCCCGACAATCTCAGGAAAATAACCGGTGTCTCATTCAGGGCTGTACTTCAATCGATAAGGATAGTGGAAGATTTAAGTTCACTGTTTATAATTCCGGCTATGACTCAAAGAATACGCTTGCCGAAGAAGTCTACCATGTTGTCTTTGGAATCATTAGAGAATCAAGCCCGAAAACTTTTGGTTCAATTCAAACATGGCACAAAAAAAACATGAAACACGGTAGCGATCCGACGCTGAATATATCGGAAGCTTTCTCTCAGGCTATGGCTGAGGAAGAGTCGGGACATAAGAGTACTCTTCCAGGAAATGTTGTCAAACACGCTCAGAAGGTTTTTTCGGAGAAGAGCAAGGTTACGCCTGAGGTCTCGGCTATACAGTGAGTCGGTGGTACATTATTGCTCCGCCAGGTGGTACAATTTTACTCCGCCGTTTATAGAAGTATCTTGATATTGTGATTTGCAGTCTTTGGAGCAAGTCCTTTGATCCGAACTGTCTCGGATACGAACTCTGATATCTGAGCTACTGTAATATCTTCCAGATATCTAGCCTCAATCTTAGGCATGTTCTTTCGAGCATCGCCACGGTCTTTGGACACCTTTGCTTTACGCCTCCCCTGCTTGCGTTTTAAGCTCGTAATCTCCAGCCCACGACATATCACACCAAACATTCCACGAAGATAATAGACGTCGCTCTGGACGCTCTTGGGAGTTTTCCTGGTAGCGATGTAATCCACATATTTATCCAGAATCGTTGACAGGGAAGTCTTGGTAGGAAGCGGGCTACTGTGGCCTGCAAGTTTCTTAGATTCAAACTGCCGCTTTTTTTCCTTGGCAATCTGAAGAGATTCGGTGCCAAGGCTCATCCGTTTTTCTTTTTGGCCTTCATGAAAAACCAAATAGTACTTCTTTCCTCGTTTAATTAAGCCAGCCATAACAGTCTCCTTTTACAAAAAGTAACAGGTACTGTCCTCCATCTTTACCACTTGGTACTGTACAGTTTACTGTACAATTGCCAATCTATAGGCAAAAGAAAAAGGACCTACATCGCTGTAAGTCCTTTATTTTCAATACTTAACTAAAATAGCGGGGGCTGGATTCGAACCAACGACCTCCGGGTTATGAGCCCGACGAGCTACCAGACTGCTCTACCCCGCGATCAATATTATTTATATACCACAAAAAAAACTGCTTAGCAACCATCAGATCGACAAAATTAAAGTTTTTCACAAATGCTTGCCAAGACTTCCTCTGCCTGTCCCTTTTCATACTCACCGGCAGGCCAATGACTAAAAACTCCATCACCACTCACACGAGGTATTACATGGAAATGTACATGGTCAACAACCTGCCCTGCCGCTCTGCCGGTGTTGCATAGAACATTATAGCCTTCAGCGCCAGTTGCCCCGGCAATAGCTCGGGCAATCCTGCCGACACATCCGATCAAATCTCCCAACAAATGCGAAGGGCACCGGTCCAGTTCTTCATAATGTCCCTTTGGAACAACCAATGTATGGCCGACACTAACAGGAGCAATATCAAGAAATGCAATTACAGAATCGTCCTCAAAAACTTTACTGCAGGGAATCTCCCCAGCGGCGATCTTACAAAAAATGCAATCGTTTGAATTCATCTTACAGTGACACCAAAAGTTTCAGGATCAACCTTCTGTTGTCTCAGCCTCTTTACTCTTCTTTGATTTGCCTTCATCCTGACCGAGAAGTTGCAGCAACACGAGCTGGCCGCCATCGCCAAGCCTTCTCTTGGAAAGACGCACAATGCGAGTATAACCGCCCGGTCTGTCAAGGTAACGTGGACCAATATCGCTGAAGAGCTTACCAATAACGGTACCGACTTTACTATTCACACCGTCCTGCTCTTCATAAATCGCACGATTATTCAACAACTGTATTGCCCGCCTGCGAGCAGCCAAAGTGCCCTTCTTGCCAAGCGTGATCAGCTTTTCAGCAAATGAACGAACTTCTTTCGCTTTTTCCAGCGTAGTTGAAATCGTCTCGTGCTCAAACAATGAAGCTACAAGATTCCTTCGCAACGCAAGACGATGCGAGCTTGTTCGATTAAGTTTACGTCCTGCTATTCGATGACGCATATTACCATATCCTCTTACTAATTCTGTAAAACCAAATACCAGTACAAAACTTTGACAGCAACAGAAATACCGCCGTCTCTGTTCACAAAAATATTATTAAATATCCGTCATACCAAGCGACAGACCCATATCCGCAAGCTTTCTGCGAATCTCACGAAGGCTCGTCTTACCGAAACTTCTTATTTTCAGAAGATCGGCTTCGGTCAACCTAACCATCTCACGAACAGTACGGATATTCATCGAGTCAAGACAATTACCCGACCTTACCGTTAGATCAAGATGCTCGACCGGAGTATCAAGCTTCGCCGCCAGTTCCAGATCAACCGCTTCTTCAGCGGCCTCAGCAGCGACAATTTCGCCTTCAACAGTCTCAACACCAGCCTCTGAATACTGTACAAACGGATTGATATACTTTCGCAATATCTTAGATGCTTCAACAAGTGCCATGTCCGGGGTTACTGTCCCGTCTGTCCATATCTCAAGCACAAGTCTGTCGTAGTTGGTACGCTGGCCAACACGAGTATCTTCGGTCTTGTATCTAACGCGAGTCACAGGCGAGTAGATCGCGTCAACAACAATCATTCCAAGTTCCTGATCAAAGCGTTCGCTTGCTGTCACTCGCTCCGAAGCAGCCGAATACCCTCTGCCTGTCTCAATAACAAACTCTATCGAAAAATCGATGTCTTCTGTCAGAGTTGCCAGCAACAAGTCCTTATTGGCTATCTCAACCAAAGGGTCGCATTCGATCATACCCGCAGTCACAGCTCCAGCCTTATTCGCACTAACCTTGACTGTCTTAGGCTCAAAGCAATCCTTTTTCACAACGATCTGCTTGATGTTAAGAATGATCTCGGTTACATCTTCCAGAACGCCTTTGACACTTGAAAATTCGTGGTCAACACCGGATATCTTAACCGACGTAACCGCACTGCCCTCAAGCGACGAAAGCAGAACTCTGCGAAGACTGTTACCAATAGTAGTACCAAAACCTCGCTCAAACGGTTCAACATAGAAACGACCGTACAAATCACTTGTGATCTCTGTGTCACGCTCGACACATGTCGGCAACTCTAATCCACGCCAGGTAATTCTCATTTTTATGGCCTCCAAAACAATGCGATAAATGTTCCCGCAGTTTCTTCCGATGGCCTAATCGGCAAAACTGCTATCTGGTATTCACCGCCAATACAATTATTAACTATCTTGAACAGAACTCAACAACAAGATTCTCTTCAACAACTAACTGCACGTCCTCACGTGTAGGCACCCCGACAATCGTAGCCTGAGGCTTATCAGCATCAAGCTGAAGCCATGCCTGCGGAGTAAAATTAGGATTAGCTGAAAGCTGTGCCTTGACCTGATTACGGCTGCGATCTGAATTCTTCAGCGTGATCTTATCGCCTACTTTTACCGAGACATCAGGAATATCGACCTTCCGACCATTAAGATGTATATGACCGTGAGATATCAACTGACGTGCAGCTTTACGGGATACCGCAAAGTTCAGTTTGTAGATAACGTTATCAAAACGCATCTCAAGCATCTCAAGAAGGTTCTCGCCAGTGTTACCCTTACGGCGTGAAGCCTTATCAAAATAACTCATAAACTGCTTATCAAGAAGAGAATAATATCTCTTTACTTTCTGTTTCTCGCGAAGACGAACTCCGTAATCGCTGTTGCGGCCTCTGCGCCAACCGTGCATACCAGGAGCCATATGACGCTCGCGACGCTCAACGGCGCACTTGCCAGTCTCACACCTATTGCCTTTAAGCATCAGTTTCATGCCTTCACGACGGCAAAACTTACAAGAAGATCCAAGATAACGTGCCATATAATATCAACTTCCAATTAAAAGGTTTTCAATTCAAACTTTAAAACATTCTTCTATCTGTTTCTGCATCAAAAAACAGCAATAATACGCCGATATGATACAGTCTTATACTCTCCTGCGTTTACAAGGACGACATCCGTTGTGCGGAATAGGTGTAACATCTTCAATCGATGATATACGAAGCCCGGCCTGCTGAATTGCAGAAATAGCACTTTCACGACCGCTGCCGGGGC
>DAOWHR010000253.1 GCA_030641315.1 Anaerohalosphaeraceae bacterium
ACGCTGAAGGGCGGCACCGACGAAGTAAGAAGCAGTACTGGTCAGGAGAAGAACTGTTGACCCTGGGATTTGGTGGAACTCTGCCGCCCGTTTCTTCGCACGTATATGAAGTAATTTACCGCGATCATACCATCCATGAAAAAATGGTTCTCCCCGATTCGTTTCTGAGATATTTCAGGTACGGCAAAGAAATGCGTGTCCGTCATGCTTTTATTGCCAAAATGTTCCGTCAGGCCTGCCAGATGGAACAAAAGGCTTTCGACAGATTCAGCGAATTGTACGTAACCGTAATGCAATGGATATTGAAACGGCGCAAATTGAGTGTTTCTGACTTTTCAACACTTCTCGGAGAGATCAGCGAACACGACCCTTCCATGAACGATAAGATAGTTGACTTTCTAATGCGGATCACAGTCAACGAAAACGGCCGGTTTGAACAGGATATTTGTAGAAGTGCCGGTGACATTCTCCAGTCTATGAACGTAGGACCGGTCGTCCTGGTATCGCCGGAATCGAAATTCAGCGGCAGTTCCGGCGGAGTTGGATTATATACCACAGACATTGCCGATGTACTCAGCGAAATGGGATTCCAGATAATTATTGTCACACCCCTGTATGAATGTAACCGTCAGCAGATATTTGAGCAGTATAAACCTCGCTACGAAGGCCACAGTTTCAACTTACGGTTCCCTCGTTTCAGAGAGGACATTCAGCGATCCGAACAAGAGGACCAGTGCGATGTTGTTAATCTCTACCGCACACGGATTGTCCGTCGCAAGCATGGCAAAAGGGCGACACTCGATGTGTTCTACCTGGAAAATGCTGAGTACTTCGACCAGCCATACGGCGGAACCACCTTTGAAGATAAGATAAGGCGTGCCAGAATGCTCTCACAGGGTGCGCTTGAAGCGTTACGTATTTTTAATGTCTATCCTTCTGTCATCCAGACCAACGAATGGCCGACATGGTTTGTGTCGGCATATCTCAGCAGATGGGATGTCTATCGCAATGATCCGCATTTCAAACGAACACAGGTTTTGAGCATGATGCACAATCCGCATCCGGCTTACAGCATTTCACAGGATGATGCTAATCCGGCCCGAAGAGAATATTATGCCAGGGTATTGGGTTTGGACCCGCTGTTTGATATCGACCTCATGTTCAACCCGTACAGCCAAAGTGGCCACGAGATCAATCTGACCTATATGATGCTAAAAGCCTCGCCTTTTATCGGAACGGTCAGCCGGGCAATGCAGGAACGTATACTTGCCGAACCTTGGTTGTTCGGACATGTAGAACTCTTCCAGGAGAAGTATCAAAACGGTCGATTTTTCGGACGTCGAAACGGCCTCAACATGGGGGCGCGTCAGAGATTCTGGTTTGGAGGAAAAAACAGCCTCCTCGAAACATTCAGCAGAACATCTCAGCGGAGAATGTTCTCTAAATACACTAAGATCAAAAACAATGCCAAGCTCAACCTCCAGAGTGATCCCAATATCAGTATCCGTATGGACGACGATGAGCACGATCACATTATTTTCGGGATGCTTCACCGCATCTCGCGACAGAAGGGTTTTGAGCTTCTGGTAGACTGGAAAGTCTATGAAATTGACGGCCAGCGAAAGGTATTTTACGAACCCTGGAAAATGGATGGTGCGACAATGCTGGAATATTTCCTGTCGCATAATCCCCTGGCTCAATTCGTCATCTGCGGCCGCGTCGAAGACAGCCCCGATGGATTGCGTTTCCATTCCCATTTGCAGCGGATAAATGACAACCCCGCCTTCTCCGGGCAAATGGGCTATTACCCGGAAGGTTCACTGCCTCCTTCGCTCTACCGTAATCTTTATATCGGAAGTACGTATTTCGTAATGCCTTCAGGCGGTGACGTCGGTGAGCCATGCGGAATCAGTCAGCAGGAAGCCCACGCAGGCGGAACACCCGTCGTGGCCCACCATCAGGACGGCCTCATACGGACCGTTGCCGACAAAGACTTCGGCGATACGAACACACCCCCTAACGGCATTAAGTTCAGTGGTTTTACAGGCGAAGCTCTTCTCGATGCATTGGAAGATGCTGTCGAGATTTACACACATAAGCGGAGACGGATGTACAGGGACAAAAAAGGTAATCCCAAAAAGCTGAGGTATTCCGAGCTGTCCTTTAATGCGTTCAAAACGGACCATCGATGGCTCAGGCTGCTGCATGACTATGTGCAAATGTATGCTTACATACAGGATGTCCCGCTCCCGGAACACCTCCACGCAGTTCAGTTGATCTGCGGCATCGCCTCGGTCAGCGACAAAACACCTGCCGAGGCGATACTGCAAATGGGTCTGGCTGTCAACGAAAGCGTAGAGAAGCTGATCGCAGCGGCAGCCTCCGAAATTCCATCTGTACGGGACGGAGCTGTACGGGCACTTGAGAAACTTTGCCGAGCCGAAGACATGACGCACCATGCGGAAATAGACAAAATTCTTGTCCGGGCTGCAAAATCGGATGACACACATATCCGACAGATCGCCGTAACCTGTCTGGATATACTAAATAATTCAAACTGACCGGACATTTTTAACCGGACACAGCACCAGACGCTTGCCCTGACAGATGGCATGCGGTGGTTTATTGTTTTTTTCTGGCTTACAGGCGCTGCTGGCTTGGTTTTCGTACTATTTCCAGCCTAATTCGGGCTGGATCAGGCAAATCAGGTTTCGTGTTCTCCCTCTTCGGTGTCATATATCTTTCTGCGATATTGTAAAATCAATCAGAAATAGGTTGCATATTTCGCTGATACTGCTATATTACGCATTGAATGTTGTTTTATGTACTGTGATGGTGTTTAGTATCGTAAGGTGTGATATGTCGCAACCGGATATTTTAACGGTCCAGGAGGTCGCCGACCTCTTGAGGGTTTCAGAGCGTACGGTCTATGACTGGGCAACCAGTGGTCAGATTCCCTGCGGCAAACTTGGAACTGCCTGGAGGTTCAAGCGGTCAGAAATTGAAGCGTGGATAGATCAAAACCTCGCATCCGGCCGAAAATCCATTCCGTCACCTCTAATATCAATTAGGGATCTTTTGTTGCTCGAACACGTTGTGATGTTTGATCTGACCTCAAAAAGACAGGCTCTCCAGCTTCTCATAGATACAGTAAGCACCCACCCCGCAGTTGGAAATGCCGAAGATGCGGCAAATGGAATTTACCATCGTGAGGAACTCATGAGCACCGGAATTGGCTTTGGCGTAGCAGTTCCGCATGTAAGGCTCAAATCAATTATTCGTCCCGTCATGGCTGTCGGTATCAGCAAATCAGACATAACCGACTATGAGTCACTTGACGGAAAGCCTGTCAGGATTCTATTTATGATCCTTGCTGGCATTGGTCAACATGCCGAGCACATAAAGGCCCTGGCCAAAATAAGCGGATTTGTCAGGGATGCCGAGCTGCGTAACTGCCTGTTGAACGCGAATGATCCTAAAAATATTTTTGATCTTCTGGTCGAAAAGGCGAACTGATGACAATATTAAGCACAATCTCAGGTGTCGATTTCCAGCACATACCAATCATTTTAATTTTAGGGCTGGCGATCTTTTTCGGCACCGTCGGGGCAAGAATATTCCAGAAGCTCCGCATCCCGCAGGTTGTAGGCTATATCGTAATAGGTTTGATAATCGGTGAGCCTCTGCTCAAGATAGTAAATTCCGATGTAATCAGCAAGCTGGACAACTTCAACATGTTTGCTCTGGGCATAATCGGCTTTATGATCGGAGGCGAGCTTAAATTTGAGATATTCCGAAAGTACGGCAAGCAGTTCATGGCAATACTGTTTTCCGAAGGGCTGGTTACCTTTGGAATTGTTTTCCTGCTGGTGACGATCACATGTCGGCTGGTTATGCCCGACTGCAATTGGCACTTTTCAATAGCGATGGGACTGGTACTCGGAGCCATATCATCTGCCACCGCCCCGGCAGCTACCGTAGATGTCTTATGGGAGTACAAGACGCGAGGCCCCCTAACTCAGACGGTCCTTGCGATCGTTGCTCTCGATGACGGATTGGCGCTTCTGATCTTCGGTTTCGCAAGCAGTGCCGCTTCGGCCCTCACTGGCAGCGGGCAAGCGTCATTGCTAAGCAGCATTCTGACACCATTTTATGAAATAATAGGCGCGATAATCTTAGGCGTACTGACTGGCATAGTATTGGTCTTTGTTTT
The DNA here is from genome assembly GCA_030641315.1 of Anaerohalosphaeraceae bacterium. Taxonomy (GTDB): domain Bacteria; phylum Planctomycetota; class Phycisphaerae; order Sedimentisphaerales; family Anaerohalosphaeraceae; genus DAOWHR01. The sequence continues at coordinate 4,214 of DAOWHR010000253.1, forward strand.
GAAATATATTATGGAGCCTGATAAGATACTCGCCTTTACCCTCGCTTCTGTGATGCTCATCATCGGCTTATCGAACGCTTTGCATGTTGACTCGATTCTGTCGGCTATGGCCTTAGGAGCCACCATAGCTAATGGCCTTCCGAAAAGAAGCAAGAGCACATTTGATCTGGTCGGCAAGTTTACGCCCCCGATCTATGTCCTGTTCTTCGTCCTGGTAGGTGCTGGCATGCAGCTTGGCGCAATGAAATCATGGGTAATAATTTTAGCGTTGGTATACGTGGTCGGAAGAACCGCTGGCAAGTTCTTCGGCTCGTGGTTTGGCGCAAAAATTTCACATGCACCAGATGTCGTCCGCAAGTATTGCGGCTTGTGCCTTTTCAGTCAGGCCGGTGTCGCCGTCGGCCTTTCTATTGTCGCAAGTCACCGCTTCGATACCGTTATGGGCAACACCATTGTCCTCATTGTCACAGGCACTACTTTTCTTGTACAGATAATTGGTCCGCCCTGCGTCAAGATCGCCGTTCACAAAGCCGGCGAGGTCAACCGCAATATCACCGAGAAGGATCTGATTAAGAGCTATGCTGTCGGCGATGTAATGGATACTTCACCAGCCACAATGTCACAGTCCCTGCCCCTTGACAAGATGTTAAACACCTTCTGCAATACTGACGCGGTATATTTCCCTGTAACAGATAACAATGACAAACTTGTCGGCATCATCACCATCGACTCCATAAAGGAAAGCTTTGTCCACCAGGAGAATATCCCCTGGGCATTGGCCTGCGACATGATGCTCCCGGTCGAAGATGTTTTTTCCGAATCGACATCGTTGCAGGAGGCACTAAGGCAGATGAAAAGCTGCAATCAGGAAACCCTTTGCGTTATCAGGCCCGATACGAATAAATTGCTCGGCGTTATTAATACCAGAAAAGTAAACCGAAAGGTAAGCGCCGAGATCCTTCGCAGACAGGAATCAGCAGACGAAATAGCACTAACTCCCTCATAACCTCATAGCAGCCTCCTGTATTGCAGGGGGGGGCTTACCACAGAAATTTCATCTCGAACGTGATTTGGGTTCTCTATGTGTCATTCCAGCGAAGGGGCTTGTTGCCAAAGTCCCTTTTCTGTTTATTCTAACTTATCTCATCCTGCGCAGCCGGTTTTTCCTTAGCCAACTCCATATTTTGCTGAACAGCAATATTTACGCAAAAATATTACATATTCAGCACTGCCGCTGTTATCAAAACCTGTATCTCAACATTGTCAAGTCCTCGCCAACGCGCTCTTGCCATGCCGTGCCACTGCTTGGCCTGGCCGAACAGGCCTTCGATACACGTCTGTCGAACCTTAAGAAGTTCCTTACCGCGTCGCGTAGCGATGGTCTGTTCGGCACGTTCAATGTAGCTTAACACGCTGTGGTTGGGAATGTTTTCTTCGAGACTGTAGCCGAGATACCAGCGGTAAGCAATGTTCACCTGAATCTGACGCATCAACTCACGTTCGGAATCGATCCCGACAAGAAAACTTAACAACAGCATCTTGGC
>DAOWHR010000138.1 GCA_030641315.1 Anaerohalosphaeraceae bacterium
AGCATTACGAGTCGGTCGATACCAACGCCAAGTCCGCCGGCAGGCGGCATACCGTATTTCAGGGCATTGACAAAATCGTCATCCATCATAGCCATGGTATCTTCCTGTCCGTCAAGCTGAATGCGGAAATTTTCTTCCTGCACTGCCGGATCGTTCAACTCGGTATAGGCGTTTGCCAACTCCATTTTGCCGATGAACAACTCGAACCTCTCTGCGTATCGCGGGTCAGCTTTGCTGCGTTTGGTCAGCGGACACAGCACTGCCGGGTAATCCATCACAAATGTCGGATCGACGAGATGCTCCTCGACGGTTTCTTCAAACACTTCATTTATCACGACCGCATCGTCCATGCCGCTCTGTTTAATGCCAAGTTCATCGGCCTTTTTGCGAACCGCGTCAAGATCGTCGATGTCACAACCGGCGTATTCCTTGAGTAGGTCAGCGTACCTTGCCCTTCGCCACGGCCGGGCATAGTTAATGGTCATATCGCCGAAAGGTAATTCACTGCCGTCGCAATGCTCATCTATCAATGTACATACGATGTCTTCGGTTATGTCCATCATCGCATTGTAATCGCCATAAGCCTGGTAAAGCTCCATCATCGTAAACTCAGGATTGTGCCTTGTGCTCAAGCCTTCGTTGCGGAAGTTTCGGTTGATCTCGAACACCCTTTCCATGCCGCCGACAAGCAGACGCTTGAGGAACAGTTCCGGCGCGATACGCAGGAACAGTTCAATATCCAGGGCGTTATGATGTGTCACGAACGGCCGAGCGGCAGCACCGCCTGCGATGGACTGCATCATGGGCGTTTCAACTTCGACAAAATCGCGATCCTGCAAAAATCTGCGTATGGTCGCGATCATGTCGCTTCTCTTTTTAAAGCGGACCATGACCTCAGGATTGGCCCACAGATCGACGTACCGCTGTCTGTAACGCATGTCGACATCAGCAAGACCATGGAATTTTTCGGGAGGCTGAGCCAGCGACTTACTAAGTATCGTCATCTCGGTTGCCCATATCGTTATCTCACCGGTCCTGGTTCTGCCGAGATCGCCTTTGGCCCCGATTATATCGCCCAGTTCAAACAGCTTTACCAGGTCCCATTGTTCGGTAAGTATTTTCTTGCTCAAACCAAGCTGGATCGTGCCGCTGGAATCACGAAGCGTTATAAAGATTAGTTTGCCGATATCGCGAAGCAGCACAATACGCCCTGCCGCGCAAGCTGTCTGCCCTTCCTGGTCATCAACAAATCTGGTCACTATCGAATCGGCTGATTCGACACCGTCATATCTTCCGCCGTAAGGATCAACTCCCATCTCTGAAATACGTTCAAGCTTCTGCGATCTCTGCTGTTCGATCTTATCTATACCTGTCTGTTCTGCCAACTGTATGTCCTCTTCTTTCCTTATAATTATATTTCCAGCGAGTCGACCTTTTGAGCCGTTTCGATGTTTACATCTTCTTTGGACTTATCCTGTTTTTTAGCAACAGCTATCTTGCCGCCGCTTTCCAATATTTTACTTTTTACCACCAGCAAACCTACCGCAAGCTGCGGGTCCGACCCGACAACTTCTTCGAGCGAATGCCTCGTAACCGGCTTTGCGTTTTCGTCATGATTGGCCTTGGTAAGAACATCGTTGGCCAGTTGAACGTCAAGCATGCCCCTCAATTCATCGTTGCGCATTTTCACCTCGACATCTGCCATTACGCCCCAGTCATCCCTGCCCTGTTTTTCCATCATGTACCTGTTCTTGACAGGCTGACCGCTTGGCAGATGGTAGTAGGCCATCGTATATTTCAGCTGCGATCCCTGTGCCGAGTTCGGTCTTATTGTCTGGACGCTGCCTTTGCCGTAGCTCCTTGTGCCAACGAGCGTGGCGCGTTTGAATTTGTCGTCCTGCAGAGCACCTGCGACGATCTCAGAGGCACTTGCCGACTGTTCGTTTACCAGTACGACCAATGGATAGTCCGGATGAGTACCCTTTTTACTGGCCATCTCATAGCCTGCGATTCCCCATCGCGGCTGACTTTTTACGATCAGTCCTTTTTTGACAAACAAATCGACCGTTGCCGCCGCTGTCGAGAGATAACCGCCACTGTTGAAACGCAGATCGATGATCAGCCCTTTGAGGCCCTCTGCTTCAAGGCCGGATAATATCCTGTCAAGATCGGTCGCGGTTTTTTCCGTGAAAGCTGTCAGACGGACATAACCGATACCATTTTCAGGATCGACCATGTGCAGCCATTTGCCGGCTTCGGCTCTTTGCCAGCCGCGAATCGTAGCGACAACTATTCGACCGCGTTTGATCGTTATCTCTTCTGTTTCGTCTTCTTTGGCACCTTCGTGTTTTATTGTCAGCGTTACTTCGGTTCCGGCAGGCCCTGTTATCTTGCTTACGGCGCACTGCAAAGTCATGTCTTTTGTCGGCTCGCCGTTTACTTCAAGTATCTGGTCATTGGCATCAAGCCCTGAATTGAACGCAGGCGTATCGGGCAGCAAAGAGCCAACCGTCAATACCCCTCTTATCTTGCTTATCTGAACGCCGATGCCGGAGAAGTTCTGCGTCATGGATTTCTGGAAGTCAAGCACCTGCCACGGCCAGACAAGCGTCGTGAACGGATCGAGAGCCTCAAGAGCGGCCTCGGAGAACTGTTTGATAACCACTTCCTCAGGCAGTTTCAAAGTGGCTAGATTAAGAACGAGCACTTCATCGAAAATATCGTTGAGCTTGTCGCGATTAAGTACAACTTCAACACCGCTGATCTTTGATTCCAACTCCTTGAGATTGAGGTTCCAATCGACGATCTCGTCCCTGCTGAAATCGAAAGCGAGTTCCTTCTTTGTATTCATCACGACTTCGCCGAGAAGCATGCATCGCTTGAGACCCTTTCTGGCCATCTCGGCATAATCTACAACACTGACATAATCGATGTCCAGTATCTTAAGAGACGCCCTGAACATATCAGCTTTGATATTTGCATGTCTTTGGGAACTGGTATCGCAACTGTTATCTTCAAGAGATGCCTCGATGATAGCTTTTCCGGTCAGCTTTTCGGCATGATCCTTATACTCGGTATTATCTTCATGCAACGCCGTCAGCCAGTAGTAGCAATGCGCATAAGAATCCACCCACTCGCCCTGGGACTCGAACTGCCGTGCCCTTTCAAGACTTTTGGCGATGATATTCTTTGTAACATCCAAACCTTCGATAATCTTTTTCTGATCATCGTTGGCAAGGTTCCTTGTTTTTATGACAGCTACAAAAGCATCGTCGATGTCGTTTACATCTTCGATGGTTTCTTTCTGCATTATCTCGGCAAGTTTGGCGTACTCTTCTTCGTATGCCTTTTGCCTTTCTTCTTCCCGGCGTTTTTCAATGGCCTGATATTCGCTTACAATATCACTGACAACAGTTGTCTTGTCGTCGCCAGATCGACTGTTACCTGCAAGCAGTTTTCCGGCTGAGTCAAAATCGCCTTTGACAATTTCGGCCAAAGCCAGATCAGCTATTCCTCTGCCTACGATATCCTTATCGGCAGCAGGTGCGTCAAATATACCGCTGGCTTGAACATAAGAACCAGCAAAGCCGCCCAAAAGAGCGAAAATAACCAGCAGAAACAACAAATTTGTCCGTGACACTAACTTTTTATTCGATCTCACCGCGATAACCTCGCAAAAACAAAACATTACTTATGATTTACCCTGTCTCTCAAATACGATCAAACACTTCTACATGTATAACGGCGTTTGTGTTCAGCTGCATCAAAAAAACATTTTCAATAATCAATTATATAATTTCAGCCGCCTGTCCCCTGATCGGCAATAACGGAAAAGCCGATAATAGCATGATATTAAGCCCAAAATGGGCGGCACGTCAAACGTGCCGCCCGGAATGGACTTTATTAACCGTTATGTTTCAGCAAAAAAATCTGCTAGAGACACTCATCGGCCTTGCCTGCACAACCGAGAACGTGCAGTTTATGCTTGACCATCTGCTTGATAGCTTCACGGCCTGGTCCGAGGTATTTACGGGGATCGAACTCGGCAGGCGTTTCACAGAATACCTGACGTATCTTAGCCGTCAAAGCCATACGCAGATCGGTGTCGATATTAACCTTGCAGATCGACAGCTTTGCCGCCTGTGCGACAGCTTCTTCGGGGACACCCATTGCATCGGGCATGTCGCCGCCGTACTTGTTGATCAGATCCTTGAACTCTTTGAGAACGCTGCTCGAACCGTGCATAACCAGCGGGAAGCCCGGAAGCTTTCTTGCAACTTCTTCGAGAACGTCAAATGCAAGCTTAGGTGCTGTCTTGAACTTAAAGGCACCGTGGCTTGTTCCGATAGCGATAGCCAGTGAATCACAGCCGGTCTTTTCTACGAACTCGACAACTTCTTCCGGTTTCGTAAGGTGATTGGCAACATCGTCAGCGGAGACGCCGACAACATCTTCTTCGATACCACCAAGCTGACCGAGTTCGGCTTCGACTACCACGCCATTAGCGTGAGCGTATTCGACAACCTGCTTTGTTATGGCGATGTTCTCTTCAAACGAAGAGTGTGAAGCATCGATCATAACAGATGTGAAACCGTCATCGACGCACTGCTTGCAGCTTTCAAACGTATCGCCGTGGTCGAGATGCATCGCGATAGGGATGTCAGGATTTTCAGCAACGGCAACATCGATGATCGCTCTGAGATAGCTCATGCTTGCATAGGAACGTGCTCCTCTGGATATTTGCAGGATCAACGGAGAGTTCTCCTCAGCGATCGCTTCGACGATACCCTGAGTGATCTCCATGTTGTTAACGTTGAAAGCTCCGACGGCATAGCCGTTCTTGTAAGCCATTTCAAACATTTTTTTTGTGTCTACTAGAGGCATAAAATACTCCTTCTTTAATTAAATATTTGCCTTGTGGTTACTTTAGCGGGCTAAACACAAAAGCCCTAAACTATATTTTCAGCCGACCCATGGCCGACATACACACTATATCAATCCTCGACTGCTGACTCACCTAAAGTCGCGTATTTACTGCCGCCCAGGCTAAGTTCCCTGACGCCCTGGGGCCAGAGACTGAACAGAACCGCTGTTTCATTCCTGGACTCATCTATCAGGAAAGTCAAACCGTAATACAACCGGTGATAACGCCTTAGGAACGTAAGCTCGGTACTGACATTTTTACCGTAATCAAAATTATATTCCTGCGAAAGCATTGCCGTGTAACGTTCGTTGATCGCATACGTCACAGAAGCGATAAACGAGTTGGACCCTTTTTCCGAACCGATAACTACCGGTCGCAGATACCTGTTACCGAGATAGTAACTAATGTCAGGATGAACGTACCGGGCCACACCAAGATCGTACTGCTGGATAACGCCGTTGTCGACATCATAACTAACATCGCTAAGGATCGCTGTCGTGTCGCTGACTCTCCATTGGTAATCGGCGTTGATCGAATCGCGTATAGTGCC
>DAOWHR010000454.1 GCA_030641315.1 Anaerohalosphaeraceae bacterium
AGATAAACGCCATCATCGCTATGTCTCCGGTGCTGATGATCACCAGATGTGCCCATACGAACAGCCAGCAGGGCGGAAATGGCTATCCTTTTTACAGGTATTGGTAGTCGCCGCCTTGCTGGGGGTATGCGGTCGCCAGTTCCGCGTAGTTCAGTGCGCCGGTAAGCGCAATAAATCCGCCGATCAGCCAGATACCCACGGCCCAAAAGCCGCTGCCCATTGACGCTGCCACTGTCGGGGCGGTCTCATAAATGCCCGCACCGATGATAATGCCGACAATTATGCATGTCGAGTCAAACATTGACAGTTCTTTTCGTGGCGTAATAGTCATGAATATCGTTTAGCGTTTTTTGAGGGTCAGGCCGATGCCTCGCTGCTGGCTGTGTATGAACAGCGTTTCGAGTTTCGGGTTTGTTGTTATTTCTTCGATGTAGTCTTTCATCTGCGGGCCGGCGTTGGTGGTGTTGTGCGCCAGGATAAGTCCGCCTGGGCGAACCAGAGGCAGAAGTTTTTCCATGTAATCCATGTATCCCTGTTTGTCGGCGTCGAGGAAAAGGATGTCGATTGGCCCTTTAATCTTTGTGACTTCTTTATGTGCGTCACCGAAGACGAGAGTAATCATATCTTCAACGTCGGCTCGTTTGAAATTTTTTCGAGCAAGGTCCGCCCGTTCCTGATCGATCTCGTATGTGATGAGTTTGCCGCCTGTTTTGCGAAGGGCCATGCAGAACCAGATACCGGAATAGCCGTTTGATGTTCCTATCTCGACGACTGTTTTGGCATCGATGGCTTCGGTGATGACCCGTAAAAACCTGCCGTCGTTTGGCGGGACATTCATCATGCCGCGGCTCTGGTTTTTGTTCATGTCGGCAAGAACGTCGAGTGTTTTTTGTTCGGCCTGGTCGGCGGCGAGGGCGGTTGTAGTGGGAACTGTTCCGGCAGCGGGTTGGGGTTGGCGACGTGGGCGGCGCGGTTGTTGGGGTATTTGCCCGGCGAATACATTAAAAATTACTGTCAGAATGACGATCACAAGTGCGGCAGTCAGTGCTTTGGACTTCATTTTGGCTCCTTTCGATATTGGAATGAACGGATGGATTCCTTTTATTCATTATAACATAACGCATTAGAGGGCAGTTTTATTGTATCTTTCACGAAAAATAACCGAATTTAGAACAGCGGGCCGCTTAGCGAAATAGATTCTTGCGTTTGTTCTAAGTGATTGATAAAATGGATGTTATGGCTGACGCGGTTTGAAACAGCATTTATCATTTTTGCGAATTGAGGATGTATCTCTTATGTTAACGAAAATAATTGATTTTCTTAAAACCGATATTTGGCGGATACGGCTGACGAATTATCCGCCTTCGAAATCTTTCTTTCTCAAGCAGCTTCGCATCATACTGCTTGCCGTTCGCGGATTTGCCGAGGATAAGTGTAAGTTCAGGGCGTCTGCGCTTACGTTTTTTACGCTGCTGTCTATCGTTCCTGTTATCGCGATGATGTTCGGTGTCGCCAAGGGCTTTGGGCTTGAGGAAAGGCTCCGGGCCGAGATAATGACAAAGATGGGGGTTCAGCAGGGAACCGCTGTCGAGGAACAGGAAGAATCTGTTGTTTTGGTTGAGGGAAAAACTGCCTTGGATGGGCAGGAGGGAGTTGCTGAAGAGCAGCAGGAAGATGTCGCTGAAGAAGAGCAGGAAATAGCCGCGATGGAGGCTCAGCAAGAAATTGCCGAACGCGTTATCAAATTTGCCGAATCTCTGCTTGCTGAAACCAGCGGCGGTTTCATCGCGGGTATTGGAATAGTATTTCTGTTCTGGTCGATCATCAAGGTATTAAGCAATATCGAGCATTCTTTCAACGATATCTGGGGAGTTAAAACTCACAGAAGTATCGGGCGTAAATTAAGCGATTACCTATCGATGATGCTTATCTGTCCGTTTTTACTGATCCTGGCTGGCAGTGCTACTGTCGCGATAAGCAGCAATATAAAACTCCTCATGCTGAAGGTCGATTTCCTTAATGCCTTTTGGCCGCTTATCTCGGTATTGCTTAAAACGATCCCTTATTGCACACTCTGGGTCGCGTTTACTTTTGTGTTTATTTTTATGCCCAATACCAGGGTTCGCCTGCGGTCGGCGTTATTGGCAGGTATTGTTACAGGGACATTGGTCCAGTTGACTCAATGGGGCTATGTTAATTTCCAGATCGGCGTTGCCAAAAACAGCGCGATCTACGGCAGCTTCGCGGCGTTGCCGTTGTTTTTGATATGGGTGCAGACAAGCTGGTTTGTTGTTTTGTTCGGTGCCGAGCTGTCGTTTGCTCATCAGAATGTTGAAACTTATGAGTTCGAGCAGGACTGTCTGTCGGTGAGTTATTCGTTTAAGCGGCTGCTTTCGCTGCTGATCGCTCACAAAATAGTCGATAACTTCTGCAAGGGCGATGAGCCTTTAAACGCCGAGGAAATATCCCATGCCCTTGAGATACCGATCCGGCTGGTTAGGCAGATATTGTTCGAACTGGTCGGCGCAGGTGTACTTATTGCGATCAAAAAGGACGAAACAAGGGAAACTTCTTATCAGCCGGCCCGTGACACGGATCAGCTTACGATCAAGTATATCGTGGACGCTTTGGAGCACAGCGGCGATGAATCGATCCCGGTAACGCAATCCGAACAACTTAACGAACTGAAAGAGCGACTTAAACAATTCAGCGAGGCGATAACAAATTCACCGTCAAACGTTGTGCTGAAAAATATTTAGATATTTTATTGATACGGCAACAGAAATTAGTGTGAGGATATACGATGGCGAAAATTGAGTGGGACAGCAGCCTTTCTATCGGTGTTGATGTGATCGACGAACAGCATAAAATGCTTGTAAAGCGGCTTGGCGATCTTGCCAGAGCGGTTGAACTAAACCAGGGCGAGATGGAGATAGTCAAGACGCTGGACTTTATGTATGACTATACGAGTTTTCATTTCTCTTCGGAAGAAAAGCACATGGCTGAGGCGGAGTATCCGGGGCTTGAATTCCAGAAGAAACAGCATGAGGAATTTACGAAGACCTTGCAGAAGATCGTCGATGAGTACAGGGAAGAAGGGCCTACGCGGATGGTTGTTGAGAGTGTTAATGTTTTTCTTATGAACTGGCTGGTCAATCATATCAAGGGTGTCGATCTTGAATTTGCGAAATACCTGCATGACAAGGGTATCGTCCTCAGTGAGGAGTGATCGGCGTGGATTTAGAAAGTCGGATTTTGATTATCTATTACAGTTGAGTTTGGCATGAATCTGTCGTTAATTTCTATAGTGATCCTTGCGGTCAGTGCTGTTGTCTGTTCGGTTATTTCAGGAATGACCGGGATGGGCGGCGGGACGATCATGCTTGCTATTATCGCATCGATCGTCTCTACAGAGTATGTTGTGCCATTACATGGTACTGTTCAGCTTTTCAGCAACAGCACAAGGCTTTTGCTGTTCTTTAAGCATATCAGATGGAAGATCATTGGTTATTTTTTAGTTGGGAT